>LJTR01000450.1 GCA_001303465.1 Phycisphaerae bacterium SG8_4 | reverse complement strand
CGACAAATTCGGCGACATCACCGCCATCCCGGAGTCGACCTGTACCGTGCCCCAGACGCTCCAGCCGGACGACGGCAAGGCCGGTGGGCTCGACGAATACAGCTGTAGCTTCACCCGCTCCATTACGGGTCAACCGGGCTATTCCCATACGAACACGGTCACCGCGACCGGCCGGGACGATGACAAGAAATCGGACGGCAGCCCGACCGACCCGGTCACCCATTCCGATGCGGAAACCGTGACCATCAAGGACGTGACATCGGCCGGAATCGAGCTGACGAAGACGGCCAGCCCCACGTCCGTGAGCGAGCCGGGGGGCAATGTGACATTCAGCTTCAGGATCGACAACCTGTCCAATGTGGATACGGTCACCATCAACACGCTTACGGACACGATCTACGGGGATCTCACCGACTCCACGGCCCTGCCGGGGACGAGCTGCAGCCTGCCGAAGGATATTGCGCCCAAGGGCTCCTACAGCTGCTCGTTCTCTGTGTACGTCGCCACGGATCTGCCAACGACGGAGGCGGAGACCAATGTCGCCACCGCCTCCGGCGTGGATGATGATGGGGTCCCGGTTTCGGACAGCGACGACGCAACCGTCACCTTCGTGGACGCGATGCCGTCGGCGACACTGACGAAGACCGCGACCAAGGCGCTGGTCACCTTCAAGGTCGAGATCCAGAACGGGTCCACCGTGGAGCCACTGATCGTGTCCGATCTCGCGGATAAGCCTTACGGTGACGTCACGAAGACTTCCGCGGACCCCAATTCGGGGATTCAGCGAACGGACTGCAAGGTGCCCTGGACGATCGCCACTGGCGGCAAGGGCAGCTGCACCTTCGACGCCTGGGTGGCGACTTCGCCGCACGTCGATACTGTGACGGCCATCGCCGGCGATAACGAAGGCAACACAATCGATCCGGAGCCGAGCGATTCCGCTACCGTAACGCTCCAGTAGGGCCGGGGCGCCAAAACGGCGCGCCGTATTCGAGGCATCGTGGGCCGGACTTTCGTCCGGCCCATTTTTACACACGCCGCCAGACGCTGTTTTTTTAGGCCAAGCCAAGATGGGGTATGGCCAATTCCAACCTTTCTATGAAGTCAGCCGTATTTTCCATTAAAGCCGCTCGGTCGCGATCCCTGATTTGTTCCCGAGGCGAAGCTTAACCGTTGGGGGAAGAGCGATGAATAGACGAAACAAAATGGCTCTGCTCGTTGCCGCAATTTTTCTCGCCGGCAGTCCGGGCATTAACGCGGCGGACCCGGTCAAGTTCATCAGTTTTGATGTGGCAAAGGTGTCGCCAGCGGGCTGCAAGATCATGGTCACGGTAGAGATGCTTTTGGACGATCTGCTGTTCTCGGACGATGTGGAGCCCGCCTGGTACGGTTATTTCAAGTACCAGCCGCCCAGCGGGACAATCAAAACTATGCAAATGAAGGCAGGTAAGGTGACGACCAAATGCGGCTCCGATAAGCCTCTACGGCAAGTCCCACGGGAGACTCTACTTTTTGTTGAAACAGCCGCATCTTCAATCAACGACCCAAGACTACGACGTGCCTAACTGCCACCAACCCATCGCGGAAATACAGCCACGCGAGCTGCAACGGTTCAGAGCAAATCCAGACCCGTCGGAAACAGAGGGCGCTGTGCGTCGAGAAGACTAAGACACACGGCATAGATGATCTGATTCTGGACCCTGTTCCCGACAAGATTGTCTCAATTGACATCAAACCCGGCAGCGACCCCGACTCCAGGCGCGTAATTCCCGTGGCAATTCTCGCCAGTGATACGCTGAACGTGAGCCAGATCGACCCAGCCACACTGACCTACGATGGATTAGCGGTTCGTGAGAGGAGCAATAGCTCCCTGTCCTGCCGCATCGAGGATATCGACGGTGATGGCTATTCGGACCCAATTTGCCAGTACCAGGACGCTCTTGCCGATAGAACGTTGACTGGTGAACTGCTAGACGGAACCCCCATCACGGGTACCGACCCGGTCTGCGTTCTCCACTAGCGAGATGACTTCTGTCCTCGGTGCAGACAGGGGCTATAACGCTGGACGAAGGTCAGACTAGCCGTCCGGATGGCCGGCGTCCCTCCATTGGTTGACCCGATGGGAGGAGTGAGGAGTGATGCCGGCAGCCTTTTGCAGAGCGGAATCGCATCCGGCCTGGCCTGAATGAAATCAAAAGCCGTAACCGCTGAGCGCACCAGAGGCGACTGGAAAGACACGGCTTTCTTCGCAATTGCGCCGTTGCTCTGGATGTTCTGCTTAGCGGTGGGTTCGCCTTCTGGATAATTCAAAGGTCCTGCGAAGTCTGCTTCCGACCCGAAGCAGCCGTTCACGACTGGGCGTTCATTCGACAAATCTCTCCCCTTGTTCCATGATCGTATCCGCCAGCATATCTGCGGAACAGCGATGTCGTTCTTTGAAGAACTCAAGCGACGCAATGTCGTGAAGGTGGCGGTTCTGTACGCCGTCGCCTCCTGGCTTGTTCTCCAGGTTGTCGATGTACTTTCTTCCCTGCTGCCGGTGCCCGAGTGGACGGGTTCCCTGGTCTTCGTTCTGCTAGTGGCCAGTTTTCTGCCGGTACTGATCTTCTCGTGGGTCTACGAACTTACGCCCGAGGGTCTCAAGCGCGAGCGGGAGGTGGACCGCAGCCAGTCAGTCACCCATGAGACCGGTCGCAAAATAAATGCGCTAATCGTCGCGCTGCTAGTGCTGACGATCGCTGTTGTTGCAGTGGATCGGCTGATACCGGAAACGCAGCCTGAAGTCGAAATAGCCGATGCGAATGTTGCAGGGCAATCAGGAACAATCGATCCGTCGGCGGCCGTTAGCGTTGAGTCTCTCCTGGCACCGGACAACTCTGTTGCCGTTCTGCCGTTCGTGAACATGAGTTCCGACGCAGAACAGGAGTACTTCTCTGACGGGCTCTCCGAGGAATTGTTGAACTTGCTGGCGAGAGTGCCCGAATTGCGTGTCGCGGCTCGTACCTCCTCGTTCTCTTTGAAGGGCCAGAATCTGCAGATCTCGCAGGTCGGCGACATCCTCAACGTGGCCCATGTGCTGGAGGGCTCGGTAAGAAAGTCTGGCGACCGAGTGAGAATCACCGTCCAGCTGATCCATGCTGAAGACGGCTATCACATGTGGTCGGAGATCTATGATCGTACGCTCGAAGATATCTTCGCTATCCAGGACGAGATTGCCAACGAGGTGGTGGCTCAATTGAAAATCGAGCTGCTGGGCGGGGCACCAAAGGTCGAGGAAACTGACCCCGAGGCCTATACATTGGTCCTCCAGGCGCGTCACGCTGACTACCTGGGCACCGCGGAGGGCCGGCAGCAGGCGGTAGCGTTGTACCAGCAGGCGCTATCGATCGACCCGGACTACGCCGCGGCATTGACCGGCCTGGCTAGAGCCTATATCAGCCAGGCCGGCAGGGCCGGTCGGCCCGTCGACGAAGGCTCCATACTGGCCCGGGAGGCGGCGACAAAGGCGCTTCTTGTAGATCCTGACAATGCGGCAGCTCACGCCGCTCTCGGCAGAATTGCGGATTACTACGACGGGGATCTGGCGGCTGCGGCACGCCACATGGAACGCGCATTGGCGCTTGATCCGGGCGATCCCGAGATCCGGAGGAGTGCGGCTAACTTTGCGATGAGCCTCGGGCGCCTGAACGAGGCTATCGAGCTGTTGAACTACGCCATCGCCCGCGATCCAGTGAACTCTAAAGCCCATCAGAACCTGGCACTTGCATACATGCTCACGGGCCAGATGGACAGAGCCATCGCATCGTTCCGAACTGCTCTGGCCCTGAGGCCGAGTACCGAGGTTTTGCATGGCCAGATGGGCAGGGCGCTTTTGCTGAAGGGGGAGCCGGAGGCAGCATTGGCGGCGATACAGCAGGAGCCCTCGGACTGGAAATTGTTTGAATTACCCCTGGTCTATTACACCCTGGGCAGAGTAGATGAATCCGATGCGGTGCTGGCGGAGTTGATCAAGAAATACGAGAAAGAGGCAGCCTTCAATATTGCTGCCATCTACGCCTATCGCTCGCAGCGGGACGAGGCCTTTAACTGGCTGAACAGGGCAGTGATGGAGAAAGACACGGGCCTTAGCGAGATCGTTTGCGATCCGCTCTTCTCGAGTTTGCACGATGATGCACGATGGCAGTCATTCCTGGAGCGTATTGGTCGATCGCCAAGCCAGCTCGAGACGATCGAGTTCAACGTGACGCTGCCCGGATCGCGTAATCCGTAGCCCCGCAACCCGGCAGCGTTATGGGGTCTGCTTCTGGCCGGAAGCAGCCGTTTGGCCTCGGCCTGAACGGATATCTTTTCCATTCTTTCTGACGCTTCGCTAGCGACCCTAAGCAGCTTTGCTTTTAGTGCTATCTTGGCCTGACTAAATAGCGACTAATGTTCGAATTTCCGCCGAGTATCGTGCCTGACGCCGGGAAACTGTATTAATGGGTGAACTACGCTACGACGAGGAAGCTACAAGAAAACTGCTCGCAATGTACGTCACGCCGGACGTGATCGAGCAGCGTCGGCGGTTCTTAGACGCCTTGAACCCGAAAAGAGGTGAGAGTGTGCTCGACGTGGGCTCTGGGCCCGGTTTCTTGGCTGCAGCGATTGCAGAGGCGACCGGACCGACCGGTTCTGTGTGTGGCATTGATGTAAGTGAGCATATGGTTGATCTGGCCCAGAGCCATTGTGCTCAACTCCCTTGGGCAACGTTCAGCCAGGCTGACGCTACGCAATTACCGTTCCCCGAGAAAAGCTTTGACGCTGCCATATCAACCCAGGTTCTTGAGTATCTGCATGACATTGATGGCGCCTTGGCCGAGCTTAGCCGCGTTCTACGCCCTGGAGGTCGCGCTGTCATTGTTGACACAGACTGGGATTCAATTGTCTGGCATTCAAGCAATCGCAGTCGCATGGACCGAGTGCTTACTGCCTGGGAGGAGCATGCCGCTGATCCTTATCTGCCGAGAACGCTGTCAAATCGACTGGCCAGCGCTGGTTTCGATATCAATTTTCAAGAGGTCGTTCCGCTTTTGAATTCGGATTTCGGTGAGCATACATACAGCAACCGGCTCATTGATCTAATTGTCTCCTTTGTGTCCGGTCGCTCCGAGATTGGCCACGACGAAGCGCAAGCTTGGGCGGATGACCTCAGAGGCAAGGGGGCCGATGGTCAATATTTTTTTAGCCTAAATCGGTACATGTTCGTCGCGGCGAAGCGTTCATGACAATAGCCGAAAGCCTCATAACAAAGCTCTAGCGAATGACGGTTTCTGGCTCTAGCATCGATTTATGGCCGCAACAGCGAATTCGGTCCGTCGATCATTGGGGCGCGACTTCCGTTTTCAATCACTGACAGGGGCTACATTTTTATTGCCATTCACTAACGGCATCACAACTGTTTTAGCCCGATCCTTTGTAGGAACAGCGGCCACCGCGGGTCATCATGCAATGATCTCAACTCAGTACTCGTTATAGTCTGTGTGATGCCGTTATCGCGTTGTTCGTACGCCCGTTCCAGCCAGTCGAATGCCTCGTCCGTCCGACCGCGAACCGCCATCGATTCCGCGATCTGAAAGAACGCCATGTTGTCACCAACGTGAGCGATGAGGTCTTGCAGGATGCTATCGGCCTCGTCTTGACGCCCAGCGGCGAAGAGCGCGAGATTCATGCCGTAATTCTTCCAGAATTCAGCGGGTTCTTTCCGCATCTCTTCAAGCGCAGCCTCCGGGTCGCCGCGTATCAGGAGAATCTTACCCAGTATATGATGAGCGACGGCGCGCTTGGGATTGAGGGCAAGAACCTGCAGGAGGAGTTCTTCAGCTTCGTCCAGGCGATCCTGAGCGCAAAGAACCAGAGCTAACCATATGTGACCAGTCGTGTTCAGCGGATCCAAGGCGATCGCTCGTTTCAGATGCCTTTCGGCATCGCCAAATCGGCCTTGGGCCTTGGC
>LJTR01000449.1 GCA_001303465.1 Phycisphaerae bacterium SG8_4 | reverse complement strand
ATTCAATTCCAGTACGTTGCCCGAAGCATCGGTCAGCCGCAGGAGCGAGTCCAACTGAGAATTCAGCCGGCGGCCGTACACTTCAGCGACGATCCTTTCGCCGGGCCGAGCCCTGAACTGGAACACATCGACGTCGCCGGGCTTATCGATCCGGCCGTTAATGATCTTCGGCAGCTCGATTAGCTGTGCGTCCTTTACCGTATCGTTGGACTCTGTTTCGTTGCACTCGTCCAGCGTGTCGACCGCATACGTGACGGGATTGGAACACTTCTTGCCCTCGTAGTAGGTTGCTTCTCTGATGGGATCGCCGCCGGGTTCGGTATCCAACGGCAAGCGGTCCTCGGACAGATTCCAGCCAGTCACTGCGGCGACGGTATTGACGCCTGCTCTTCCACCCAACGGGTACGCCTGCGTGACATAAGGCTGCTCTCCCACGGCGACGCGGTAGACGAAGTCCTCGCGTCCGCGGTAGATGGAGTCTCGGATTTCCAGTTCGTAGTCGCCCGCTCTGGGAATCCGGTAAAAGAGAACCGGATCGGGATTGAAATGGTAATCGTCTGCGAAAGCCACTTCCCTGCCCCCTGCGTCGTAAAGCGCCACGGTGGCCTGGAACCAACCGGGGACGGCATCAGCAAGATATGGGATCAGGCCTCTGGCGTGTGTCTCGATTACGAGCCGCTGTCCCTGCCTGGCCCGGAAGCGGAAGCGATCGACGTCCCCCGGCATGATCTGGCCGTTCAGCAGCACGGGTGTTTCGAGCGGCTTGTCACTCGGCAGGCTCACCAGCTTAGGCATGTTCGGCAGGGAAGGGTAAGCCTCGCGGTCGTTTGGCTCCAACTCGCGGATTTCCGGCAGCACGCCAACCTCAAAGACCATGGGATTGGTCAGCGCCGTGCTGGTTCGAAGCCTCAACTGGCGCTTGCCCGGCGCGGCGTCGGCGTCTACCGTAATCTCGATCAGTACCATTTCCGAAAGCTGCCGGTTCATCTGCTGCTTGGCCCTCGGAAAGAACATGACGCTCGCAACATGGGCCAATTCTCGAATGCTCTTGCCATCCAGGTCTTCCAGGACAGGGTGGTCCGGCAGCTCTACTTCATTCTTCTTGGCGGTATCAGCCTCTTTCGCTTCAGATTTGGCCTTATTTGTGGCACTTTCCGGGGCCGCCTTCGCTTGGGGTTTAGTCTTTGCAGGAGTGCGTCTCGAAGCCGCTTGCTTGGCCGGACGTTTTCTCACCGCCGGCCTTTTTGCCGGCGCAGTGCCGCGGCGTCCCCGAGGGGTCAGCTCGGCCAGCCGCTCATCGCGCAGTTCCTTCAGGCGCGTCTGCAGCCACTTGCGCTGTTCGCTCTGGAGATTCCTAAACGGCCTGCAATACTTGATGATCTTGGCGTTAACGCCTTCGCCGGAAACATAGACGTCGGTGCTGTTTCTGAGGGCCTGCCCCCCGGCCGTGATGCGAACGACGGTGCCCTGCTGGGCGCCTGCCGGGTACAGATAACCGATATGCGGCTGGTTTGTACTGCTCTGGCCCCGGGCGGTCGCAACGCAGAAAGACAGAATGACGAATAGCGAATATTGAGCAATGATTGAAATACCTCGATATTCAATCTTCATTTGCCCCGCTCCCGACACAGAACGCGAGAGATCCAGTCCGAAAGACATACATTTGAAATCCATGCTTTGCCACCCTTCTCTCAGAAGGCGCCTCTACAAGATATAGTCCATTATACCCGATCGGCATCCTGTTGCAAGAATTCCGTCCAGAACGAGGAAAGGTGACTCATCACAACTCATTGAATTAAAAACATTTAGCTTAACACCGACCGCTGCGGTTCTTTCGGTCGGTGTTTGGCATTTCCGGTGCCGCAGCCTGTGATTCGGCTACGAACGTTGGAATATGACTCGCGGCTGCCAGTAAGAACAACCTGGCAGCCAGACGGTGCCCTTGCAGAAAGAACGCTCTTCAAATCCTGGTATCTTTTTTGAGAAATCCTCAAATTTTTTCTTGACGCGAGAGGTGAATCGGTGTTACACAAAGGTCCGTGCGATGCCTTCAAAAGAGGAGGGCTATATCGCAAGTCGCTGCTCATACGGATGTGCGCAGGGAGCACTGTGCCGTTGTTGAAGGTGCGTGAGTCTCTATTCACTCATGTACGATTCCCGGCGACAGTGCAAGTGTTGTGAACGCAGTTGTATGACGTTCACTCAGCAAGATAAGGAAAGGAGTTGCAAAATGATGAAACAGATCCGAGTTCTAACTTCCGTGGTGTCGTTAGGTCTTCTGCTCAGCCTGACAGGCTGCGGTGAAGGCGCAAAGAGTGAAGGCTTGGCGCGTGAAGGCGCAGACAATGAGGTTGAAAGGGTTTTAGTTGTAGAGCAAGATGACGAGAAGGACAGTCTTGCTCTCGATTTGCAGAAAGCCGAGGCCGAAGAGCAGGAGCTCATAGCGAGAATGGAAGCTGTCACGCGGGCCTCCGATCGCCTGCAGAGGCAGTTTCGCGCGCAGTTGCAGAGCCGGGTCGACAGCCTCACACAATCGCGCGACAAACTGCGAGATCAGATAGATGAGTTGACTGAGTCGCGCAGCGAGCTGCTGGAGCGAATCGACGAGCTCATGCGATCCCGCGATGTGGCTGCTGCAGAAGCGCACATGGCTCGGAAGGAACGTGACGCGCTTAAAAGTCAGTTGGAGGCCGAGGCGAAAACGGTTAGTGAGCTAACGGATCAGCTGGGGCAGATTAGGGAGCTTCAAGGAACGATTGAGAAACTGCAGTCCGAATTGGCCAAGGTTGTGAAACGTGGCTCTTCCTCCCCAGGGTCCACTACGGCAGATTCAGGAGATGGAGATGCAATGGTGGTGGAAGCCCCTGCCGGGCCCAACTGAGCCGCGACTGTTCCGTGCGGTATTCTTGGCCGCAGCAATAACTGATTGTAGGAATAAACCAGGAACGGCCGCGCTGTCTCGAGTTATCTGCGCGAGAATCACATCTTGAACCATCAATGATCATCTTTTACGTGGCACTTTGTGGGCGGAGGATGGGGGTGTTCTAACAGCAATGGTTTGGAAAGAGTGGGTACAAGCCTATGGGTAGTGTTTGCGATTGGATCGACGAGTTCGAGGTAGATTTATGTTTTCTTCCGGCGTAGTTTCTGCAGTATGGGGAGATAAGCCGACGTAAATGCTATTATTATGATCGCGTATGCAGTCTTATGGTATGCTCTCGAGAGTTGTTCTGTTGTTTCTTCGATTGGCCACGCGTATACCTTGGCTGCTGCCCATGCAATTACAACGGCGACTACGGCCGGTAGTATCAGGTGCGCGATTGAGACGAGGGCAAATGGGCCGGGGCCAAACCCGCCTACCCATTCGAGCAAGCAGTCGGGCACCGAGAGGCTGAGTTTGGTGTCTTCTGGGGTCATTCCAGCTGCCAGGCAGTCGTGATGCAGTCTCGAGCGGAGGCGATGGAGCTTTGAGAATCTTGACACAAGCAGGAGCAAGACTGCGGCGGCGACGCATGGGCTGATTCGAACAAAGGTTTCGGTTCTGAGCGGGAGGATTTTGAGGTACCTCAGGAGGTCTTTAATCTGCTGCTGGATCGCCTGGATTTGTTCGTCGAGGTCATTGATTTCCTCTTGGGTTTTCTCAATGCCTGCGAGTATCTGCTGCTGATAGATTCGTGTCGATTCCTGAATTTGTTCCAACTGTTTGTCGATTGCCTCCAGTGGATTCTGTGCGGCGTCGAGATCGACGGTGTTTACCATTGTGTCGGTTTCGAGGGCAAGTTCCTTTGCCGGTACGGTACGAAAGAGGCTGATGTCTCTGGGTGCGGGAATCTTGACCGGTTGCGGGATGAGCACTTCTGCCGACGGCAATGGCCCGAGGCCAGCGGCTGCGATGAGGGGATTGAGTTCTTCGAGTTGGGCTTGAGTATGTTCGCGGAGGCGGCGGTATCGCTCGTCGATTTCGGAGTTGAGCTGTTCGTAGGTTCTTTCGATTTCGCCGAGGAAGACCTGTTTGCCGATTTGAAAGGCTTCATCGGTGAGGAAGGCGTTCTTCTCAGTGGCGCCTTTCTTGGTGATGATCTTAATCTGTTCTTCGCTGAGTCGGAATCTTCCGCGGAGAAGCGCATCTCTGATACTGTCATCGGACGAACTGACCGGCGCGTTAGGGGAGCTGAGTCCAGGATTGGCGGGGAGCAGTCGCTCTCTCGGCGCAGAGCGTTCGTCGCGTCCCTGAAGTACGGAGCGATTGTCCTTGGATGGTGTCTGTGCTGTGCGAAGAAACAGCTGCCAGTTATCGGCGAGCTGCCCGGCAGAGCTGCGGGCATATTTGATAATATCTTCTCTTTCGGTACCAATATCGGCGGAGAGTTTTTCGGTCTAATCCGGCGCTTCGAGACTAGATCTACATAGGCGAGGCTCAGGTTCAGCGAGACGATTGCTATCAGTGCCAGTACGAGGCTGTGGCGCGAGAAGGATCTTACGGCCGATCGGTAGGCTTCGAGATTTTTGTCGAGGTGTGGGTTTGTCTGGTTCGGACTTTGCACAGCATCTCTCCTTTCGGGCACTGTCAGTTCCACAAGTACAAACATCTTACTGTGAGAGTGTCGTGGGTGTCATTGCGCTTCCTTATAGCGTGCGGCGGCGCCAAAGCAAGAAAAAAAGTACATCCGGCAGGGCAGGAAGGCCGAAGGCTGTCCCGATTTTGAGTCTCTCTTGGCGCGGCAAGTTGAGCTTGTCGAAATATAGTTGAAATTGGCACGAAATCGCGACACAATGCAACTCGGACTCTGCAGGAGTATTTCAGTGTAGTGTATGTGGGTAGTCCGGGATTACCCGGCGCGCGACGCGGACTTCTTTGGAATGTTGCGTCCATTTGCAAAGCGAGGTCGAATATGAAATCTCTGCCAGAATCGATCGTTTCTGCACTCGCCTCAGGGGCGCGGATCTTGTTGATCGTATTGATCGCTGTACAGGGCGCCGAATCGGCTTCCATGACAATTGACGCAGCGAAACCCATGCCCGCAGGTGAGGTGCGCGGGTCTAGGCCTTATGAAATGGTGCGGGCCGACCGCAAGCCGCCACGTACACCGCTAGTCGATTTTGACTCCCTCGAAGGCTGGCAGGTCGAATCGACCGAGGGGGCCGTCGCGGATCTGATTAGTTCACGGCGGCAGCGCTTGTGGGAATCTTCGGTCGCCCGGCTTGTTTATCGTGGCGCGTCGAACAAGAGCACAGTTGTTCTTCGGCCGCGTACGCCGCTTCTGATCCCAGATGTCGCTTCAGCGACGACGATCTGGGTTTACGGCAACAACTGGTCCTGGACGCCTGATCCGGAGACGCCGCGAACCACGATCTCACTGCTCATCCTGGACAAAGACGACGCGACACATACGCTTGATCTGGCCCAGGTGGGTTGGAAGCAGTGGTGGCTGGTCCACAAGGTTCTGCCCCGGGGCATGCTCGACAAGAAACCTCTTCGTTTCGCCGGCATACGGGTCACAGGCGGCTCCAATACGGAGGACCGTGAGCTCTTTTTCGAGGACCTTGTGTTCTTCAAAGAGAATTTTGCTTCGCTCTCTTTCGAGCCGCGGCCGAAACGCGGTATTGATCCATTCGGCGGCCAGTCACCGGGGGCCAATACCGGCCCCGGGCGATTACCCTTTCCCACTCGCGAGCAGACGATTTTGCCCGACAATCTGACCTCCGATTTCAGCACAAGGCTGGAAAAGGCGGGCGAGCTCTGGCAGTTCATTTACA
>LJTR01000044.1 GCA_001303465.1 Phycisphaerae bacterium SG8_4 | reverse complement strand
ATACTCACTCTAGTTGGAGAAGAATAATGAAATTTCAGAAAGTAGTCAAGGTGTACGCGCTGACATCCGCCTTTGTTGTTTATCTAAGTGTATTTGGCCTAAAGGGTTACAGTGTGGCTCGGGCGGCGGATTGGCCCAACTACCGGGGTCCCGGCCATAACGGTATAACCAGTGAAACCGAGAGGAAATCTAGCTGGGGTAGTTCTGGTCCCAGGGAACTCTGGAAAAAGTCCATCGGCATAGGTTTTTCTTCGATGGCGGTTGCCGACGGCCGGGTATACGCCATGGGCAATACCGGCAAGAAGACCAACACGGACATCGTCTATTGCCTCGACGCGGTGACAGGCCAGGAGAAATGGACTCACTCGTACCCTTGCCCGCTACAGCCCAAGTATTACGAGGGCGGCACCCTCTCGACGCCCACCGTCGACGGTGACAAGGTCTACACCCTGAGCAAGATGGGCACCCTGTTCTGTCTTGACGCGACCAATGGGAAGGTTGTCTGGCGGAAGGAATTGAACAAAGAAATGGGCAAAGAGTTGCCCACGTGGCATTTCGCTGGCTCTGGGCTGGTCGTCGACGAGATGCTCGTTTTGAATATCGGCGACGCGGGCCTTGCGCTGAATAAGAATACGGGCGCGACGATCTGGTCCAACGGACAGGGTCAATGCGGTTACGCGACCCCAGTGCCGTTTGTCATGGGAGGCCAGCGATCTCTGGCTATCTTCGGTAAGGATTCGATCATCGCCGTCTCACCGACTGACGGCAGGAAGCTCTGGCAGTATCCGTGGAAGAACAGGGTGGATGTCCACGCTGCCGACCCGATTGTTTTTGGCGATAACGTCTTCATCTCGTCGGGCTATAACAAAGGCTGTGCGCTTCTCGAAATCAAAGATGGCAAGGCCACCATGGTCTGGGAATCCAAGGTAATGCGCAATCACATGAACTGCTGCGTACTGTTCGACGGATTGCTGTATGGCTTCGACGAGTCGGAACTGAAGTGTATCGTCCCGCAGGACGGCACCGAGAAGTGGGGCGATAAGAGTTTAGGCAAAGGCTCGCTCATTATGAGCGCCGATGGCAGAATGATACTCATGAGCGACAAGGGCGAACTGGTAATCGCCCAGGCCAATCCGCAGCAGTTCACTATTCTGGCCAGAGCGCAGGTCCTGCCCAAGGGTAAATGCTGGACTACCCCGGTGCTCGCCAACGGCAGGATCTACGCCCGCAATACGGCGGGAGATATGGTCTGCGTCGACGTCGGCAGTTAATGGTTTGAGGAAGTACTCGGAAGGGACACAACATGAAGAAGATCGAGTGGGACGACAGCCTGTCTGTGGGTGTGGATTTGATCGACGAACAGCACAAGATGTTAATACAGCGGCTGAACGATTTGTCGAAGGCCATTGAAATGACTCAGGGCGAGGGCAACATTGTCCAGACGCTCGACTTTTTGATCGAGTACACCGACTTCCACTTCTCTGCTGAAGAGAAATGCATGGTCGAGCACGATTATCCCGGACTCGCGCCTCAAAAAAGGCAGCATGAAGAATTCAAGAAATCTTTGAAAAACCTCGTGGACGACTACGAATACGAAGGCGTGACGCGGGCGCTGACCACTTCGGTCAACGTCTTTCTGATCAACTGGCTGGTAAATCACATCAAGGCAGTCGACCACAAACTCGGCGAGTTCCTGCAGGAAAAGGGTGTTGAAGGAGACAAGCTGTGAGAGCTCTTCGTAGCATTTGGCGGTTGGTGGTCGCCCTGCCGGTCACTGGGATGATTCTGGGCAGCGGCTGCGTCGAAGAAAGCAGAACACCTGTTGCCTGCATGGAGCGTGCCGTTTTCGGTGATCCATCTCAATCGGCGTACATACTGCCATATCCCGTTGGCGATTCTTACAGACTCATGCAGGGATATTGCTACCCCGAAGGAGGGCACAGGAACCAGCTTGCCTATGATTTCGAGACGCCTGTTGGCACCCAGATTATTGCCTCTCGCTCCGGTACCGTGATGAAAGTTCGCAGCGATCTACCTGATGACGGCAAACAGCCCGAATCTGGCCAGCACAATCACATTATGATCAGGCACGATGACGGCACGGTAGCCTTTTATGCGCATCTACAGCAGCACAGCGTCCTGGTCAAGGTTGGAGACAATGTGTTTCAAGGCCAACCGATTGCCGAAAGCGGCAATTCCGGAAACACGCAGGGAATGCCACACCTGCATTTCGGGATCTACGAGGGTTGGCCCGCCAGGGAGGGTTTTGACGTGCCTGTGAACTTCAGAAACGCCGAGGGGACTCTCGACAAGCGGAGAGGCCTGCGCCCCGGAGGCTACTTCAGGGCACTTCCATACTGACATGCTGGCTGTGACCACCTGCCTTGTGCGGCGAAATACAGTCTGAGTCTGGCTATTATCCTGCCTCGGTGATGTTGTCCCATGTCAGGTGCAGCTTTCTTGCTGCATAACCTGCTTCTTTGAGATAGTCTCCGTAAGTGCTTATCCAGTGAGAATCACGAACTTCACTTTTCAGCCTCCTCCAATTGCCAATTATCCTGACGTCCTGTTGTGAGCGGCAGATTTCGTAATACGGATTGCGAATCACTTCACCCTTAAAACCCAGCCAGCGCCCGCTGCTGTATTCAGGATCGATGAATGTCAGTTCCTGCCCGATGGGCATCTCTACCTTCGGCGCTGCGCCGTATTCGGATTCGTAATGTGTGGTAATTTCCGTTGGATCATAGTTCACGCCATCCATCCGGCGCGGTGCTATGCAATGGGCACACGTCACTTCGCCGTTATGGGGAAATGTCGAGTTGTGTAGAAAAACGGGTTTGCCGGAAATATGTCGCAGGAGTACGCCCGGCGGAATAATCACAAAATCCGATTCGCAAAAGGCCATATAACCCTCGTCGTTGAGCAGGCCGAGTGTCAGGCAGGCCGTGGTTTCCGACATTGGCATAACGGTCGCCATACAGTTTCTTATCGTAAAGGCGCTCGCGTTGTGCTCGAGCATCATGTCCTTGAAGATCCGGTAGAGGAGGAAACAATTCTCGACAAATACCATGTCAGTTTTCAAAGTTGTGTTGGGTATGGCGACATACCGTTTTGCCCATTCCTTTGATTTTCGCACAAGGCCTTTGTCGACTCTGGCGCTTCTGATCCGTTTGGCAAGATCGTCATAGCTAACGTCAATGATTTCCATGCCGAATTTATTTGCGGCGACTTGTGGCGCTTGCGGACTGTATTTTCCCCATGGACCTCCTAGCGTTACGATCTTAGTTCCGACAAAATTCCTCACCGCATACAGTGCCTTCAGTCGCCATTTCAATTCATCGATCTGGTCGATCACGACATCATCTACATGGACGTATTTGCCCTGTTTGAGGGCTTCCTCGGCTGTTTCCTTTTCTGTCTGAAGGTACCTAACGCTCAAGGCTTCGTACCAGTAATAGACCGGGCCGGAGCTCTTTCGTGCAAATATGATGGTGTCTCGTTCTCTTGAGATGCAGGCGCCAAGCAAGTCTCCTCCGCCTCTGGCAGGATAGACTATAACTGCGTCGAAGTGGCGACGATTTACTTCTTGAGCATCCTGAACTGTCTTGACTTTCACTATCGGCAGTATTTCGACGGGAAATTCCGCCGTCTTGGCCAGCATCCGCAATTGCTGCGTTATTCGAGATGCTTCCAGATCGGCAGCCTCGTCGTTTTGAATTCCCCCCCATGACTTGTAAGATCGTTGCTTCACATAGGCCGAGACCGTGTACATCAGCACCGGCTGGACTTTGAGTGCTTTGCCGAACTGCACAAGCGGCTCGTCGGGATTCCAGTCTTCAATCTGTCTGCCGGCATATAAGGGCGCAACGGCGGCAAGACTTACAGATGCCGTCCCCATCGCTGACAGTCCAAGAAACACTCTGCGATTCATTTGGCACGAACAACACGCCATGGTTACCTCCAGCAGCAGAATAAATTACAGGAAATCTGATTTCAAAGTTCAGAGGTGATTATAGAACGCCGGAGGTAACGATTCAACAGAAGAAAAACAAATGCGATTGTCAGGCGAAACCTAATAGCCGGTCATCTTGTATCGCTGGCAACTGCATGAACAGTCCAAAGCAAGAGAGTCTCGTCAAGACGAGCACAGTCTCCCAAGGGTCAGGTCGCGAAACTTATAACGAGTTGATTCGCGGCCGATGCCTATAGTGCAAGGCTCGGAAGCAATTCAGGACGCCTGCTGTGGCGGATTTACCCCATAGATCATGCCGTTACGCCGCTTTTGCCCAGTACTCTGCGGATAATGTTGGCTATCTCCTTCCTTGTGACGGGCTTGGCGATGAATTCCTTTATTCCTATGCTTTCGAGTTGGTCAGGACTGACATTTTCAGGAAATCCGGAACATAGAATTATCGGTATATCGGACCTGATCGAGATAAGTTCTTCGGCCAATTGCGTACCTGTCATGTTTGGCATGACCTGGTCGGTGATAACAAGGTCGAACTTGTCGGGTTCCTTCTGAAATGCTTCCAGGGCATCGAGGCTGCTGGTCTTGGCAACGACGTCAAAACCAAGTCGATCCAATATCTGTTTTGTTACATCGACCATCATTTCTTCGTCATCTACCAGAAGTATCAGCTCTTTGCCGTCGGTAGTTGACTCCAATGCCTGAGACTCCTGAATCTCGTTGCCTTCAATTTTGGGAAGGAATATGTCGAAGGTGGTGCCTTTGCCCGGCGTACTGCTAACGGCTATTGCCCCATCATGGCTTTTGATGATTCCATGGACGACAGAAAGTCCCAGTCCGGTCCCCTCATTGACCTTCCTCGTAGTGAAGAATGGTTCAAAGATTCGTTCCAAAACTTCCTTGTCCATTCCACAGCCGGAATCACTGACGCTGATTTGTACATAGGGGCCGGGTGGCAGAAGCTCATCGCCTATTCTGGTCTCCGATTCGAGATTGACATCCTTCAGGATAATCTCCAAAAGACCGCCTTGGTCACGCATTGCATGCGAGGCATTTGTACACAGATTTACCAACACCTGATGAATATGGGTTGGGTCGGCCAGAACGACGCTGGAATC
Source organism: Phycisphaerae bacterium SG8_4 (assembly GCA_001303465.1). GTDB lineage: Bacteria > Planctomycetota > Phycisphaerae > Sedimentisphaerales > Anaerobacaceae > SG8-4. Next base: position 17,931 of record LJTR01000044.1, on the reverse strand, counting down.
TGCCTGGATCTTCCGGTTGAACTTGATCGTTGCAGGCAGCGATGACCGAAGCATCCCGTGGACTTCTTTGACGATAGAGCTGATCTGGACAGGCTCTTTTTCCTTTTCCTGCTGGTTCTTTCGGCTGAAGGTCAAGATTTGCCTGACCAGCTTTGTTGCGCGGTTAACGCATGACATTATCTGCTCAAGATGATCCCGTAAGGCGGTCGCATCCGAAAGATCATCAAGTGACAATTCCAGGTAACCTTGCATGGCAGCCAGAATGTTGTTGAAATCGTGCGCTATGCCCCCAGCCAGTGTACCTATGGCTTCCATCTTTTGTCGCTGGCTGAGTTGAAGTTCCAGTTCGATCTTTTCCTTTTCGGTCTTCTTTCGCTGCGTAATGTCAAGGCCGTAGGCGTTTACATAACCTGAGCCGACTATAGGTTGCAGGGTCATGAAGAACGTCTGGCCGTCATCGCAGTCCAACTCATACGTCTCACTGCTGTTCGAGCTTGTAATCTCCTGTATTCTCTTGCACCAAAGTTCGGGCAGAGTCTGACCTTCGGCGATTTGCCATGTCTTGAGCACGGGCGAGCTGGCATCATTCGCATACAGAATCTTGCCGTCTCCGGATATTCTCAGAACGGGATTGGGATCTTCGCTGGGAAATTTAGCCAGATTCTCGACTTCTTCAATTGCTCTCTTACTGTCAGTTATATCTCTGATTATTTCCTGTACAATTTCCTTGCCATCGACGTCCATAGTGGAAACGGCAATAGTCACTGTCCTCTGTTCGTCACTGCCCGTCAGGATCTCCGCTTCGATACTGCTTTTTGCAGTTTTGTCGGATTTGACCAGCAGGCTATGATAATGTTCGGCGTTCTCCGCAGGGTAAAGAGTGGTGTGATGCTGGCCTACGATCTGCCTTCTCCTTCTCCCAAATAGTTCTTCAGTCGCCTTGTTGCAGTTTGTGATAACACCGCTGGCGACATCTATCCACACGATAGCGTCCTGTGCGTTGGCGAATGCCAGCCTGAACTTGTTTTCGCTCTCCTGCAATGCCTTGTTCGCCTTCTTCTGCTCAGTGATATCAGATGCTATATGAACAGCTTTGACAATTTGGCCTTTGTTGTCTTTCAAAGGATAGACTTTTATTCTCAGCCATTTATCATTTATCTGATAATCTGTGGTTTCGCTGCGGTTGGTATTACACATGCGTGCCAGTGGACACCTGTCTGCCGGTTCAGGTGAACCATGGAGCAGTTCACAGCAGCTTCGTCCAATGATTTGTTTATAGGATTTTTTCAGGAACCTCGTCATGGCGATGTTACACTGGAGTATTTTTCCTCCAGATATGTCAACTATGCAAACACCGTCGGAGATGGCATTGAAAGTCTTCTGCCATTCTCTGGCAAAAACATTGAGCTTCAGCTCTGTCACTACACGTTCAAGAAGACGTCTTTGTCTTCTGTTTACGAGGAACCAGGCAAGTATGATCACCGGCAAAGCCGTACTGACCGCTGCAATAATCTTTGAAATCCTCTGCCAGTATTTGGTGCGCCGATCCGCCAAGACGCTGAGCGCATTATCGACGAACTTCTTCATTCCTTTGTTGTATTCTGACCTTTGCTCTTGGTACTCAGGGCTTTGCAGCAAAGCCTGAGCGTCTTGATGTTTTCCCTGGCGCACCAGAGAAAGAGCTTCTTGTTCCATGTTATCAAGTTTGTGATTGACATAGATTGGTAAGGCCGCCTTTGCGTTCGCGGCATCCTCGGCATTGTTTTTGAAGATATGCAGAATATCCTGAACAGCAGCCTGTACTCGTGGACCAAATTCTTCGTGGCGGCTTATCCACTGGGGCTCTTGGGTGAATGCAGCCATTTTTGCTGACATCGCGAGCACCTCGTCACGGTGCATGGCGATCCCCTCTGTTCTGGTCAATTCCTCAAGCTGAGTTTCAATGGTCCTGATACGGATATATGAGTGCCGGATTTGCCAGGAAGATAGAGCGAGTACTATCGCTATGATTGGGACACAACTTTTCGCCGTGAACAAGCCAAGTACGCGACTATGATGGCGAGGTTCAGGATGTTCTTGCTCGTTTGGCCTTCTGTCACTGTTCATTTTGCGGTCTTTCACCGGTGCGGTCCCTTTCAGATACCTTTTGGGCCCGCTTCCAGAAGCCACTCTTTCTGCTAACGGAACCGCGCCGATGAATATATCGTGCCAAATAAGGTCGTGAGGTCACCTGACAACACCATAACTGCCAAAATCTTTTGCTGTGATGCGGATCGAGCGATATTAAGAGGATCGTGTGCTTTCTTATAGGGTGTCCTGGAGTACCTTGGATATTCTCTAACATCTATCGGACCCAAATACCTGCTAGGCGACAGCAAGATATTCAAGATCTGTCACGAGCGGGCACAACGTTCACTGTCGAGCCAATTCTACTCTTACCATAAGAAGAAATAGGGCCATTGCTTTTTACAGGTAGGAAGCTCGGGCTAGGGCTTGAAATCGAAGGGCTTCAGGATATACTGAGAGATTGTCGCAGTGGTCAGATGCGCTTCTTACGCAAAACAGGCTATGCAATGCAAGAGACGGCATTTTCCATTTGGTTCCTTGCCAAAACGGGATAGTATGATGGCCCTCGTTTATCAATTGCGTTTAACGAAATAGCCAGTCACTCGGTATTACGATGGCTTACCTGGAAGTCTGGAAAAGTGGGACACTCATAACCCGTCGTCGAGTAGATGATCAGATGGCCCGTAAGGGCTGCAGGATTCGTATCGGCTCGGCTGGCGAGGTGCGGTTGGCCATAGGCCAATCACAGAAGCTTGGCAAGTACGAAGTCCGCATGTTCGAAGGAGATCCCCCGACAGCGCACCCTGGATTTGCAGAGACTGCGTCCAGCCCACCTGATGATGGGCATGATGATCAGAGCCTACCCTCTTTTTCCAAGGCTTCTTCGGAATCTGCAGAGGTCCAGAGGCACGGGCGTCCCGACATCGAAGGATACAAGATCATCAAACCTCTAGGCGAAGGGGGCATGGGAATGGTCTGGTGCGCCGAGCAGTTGAGCACCCGACGGCAGGTGGCCCTGAAACTCTTGGTCTCTCACAGGGTCGAGTCCCCAAAAGCCCAAGCCCGGTTCCAGCGTGAGGTTGAACTGACCGCTAGACTGGATCATCCCAACATCGCCTGCATTTATGACAGTGGTTTGCATCAGGGAATGTACTATTACGCCATGGAACTGATTGAGGGTATACCCCTTGACCAGTATGTCAAGAGCCAATCTCTATCAAGGACCGAAATCCTAGGACTCATGCAGAAGGTATGCCAGGCAGTCCTTTATGCACATCTCAGAGCCGTAATACATCGTGACCTCAAACCATCCAACATACTGGTTAGCCCTGATGGTGAGCCCCATATTCTGGATTTCGGTTTGGCCAAAGCCTTGCTCGATGAAGATGAGGCTTTGACTATATCCATAGAAGGGCAGGTTGCCGGTACTCCCGCCTACATGTCGCCTGAACAAGCAGCCGGTCATCACAGCCAGCTCGACACTCGCACGGACGTTTATAGCTTGGGAGTAATCCTATATGAGCTTCTTATTGGGCAGTCACCGCACGACTTGTCAGGCTCAATGTTCGATGTGTTGCACCGGATTGCCGACGGCACGATACGCCGTCCATGTAAGGTCGACAAGTCAATAGACAGCGAGCTGGAGGCGCTCTTGCTCAAGGCGCTTGCCCAAGATCCGGAGGATCGATACGCCTCAGCCGGTGCACTAGCGAAGGATATTAGCAACTATCTCAGCGGCGAGCCTTTGGATGCCCAGGCGCCGACCATCCTGTATTTCCTGCGCAAGAAGGCTCTCAAATACCGGGTTCAGATTGCGGCAGGCTTGGCCATCTCTCTCGTCTTGTTGGGGACAGCTCTTGTGGTCTACACCAAAATAGTCGCAAGGCAAGCCATAATTGAATCGCAGGACTGGGAACTCAAACTCAAGTCATCTCAGCTTAGCTGGCAGGAACTTGCTCTGAAGGTGCTAAGCGAGAACGAACAGGAAGCCCTTGCTGCCTTGCGGATCATTCGGGATGAGTACATCTCTGCACAAGACGAGATTAGCCAGCTAAATCACAAACTAGGTGATAGAAAACCTCCGATAGCAGTCAGACGCATTGATCTTAGCCCAGGTCCCCCCATGGCATCGACGGCGCTCGTAAGAAAGCCTTCGCTTCCGGGAGCTGTCACGTCATGGACGCTCGATACATCTGGCCACCGCGGCAGAATAACGAGGCTTGTTTACAGCCCGGACGGCAGCCGGTTGGCTTCTGCCAGCCGCGATGGGACTATACGAATCTGGGGCTCGGAATCGGGGCAACTTGCTCATGTTCTGGTCGATCCGAACACTCACGTATCCGATCTGGCCTGGTCTGCGGACGGCAAGAGTCTGCGGGGTACTGCAGCGGCCGATCCTGCCCGGCGGTCTGTCTGGGACGTTGAACCTGGTCGGATTCGAGCTGTGAGCGGCGTACCAGCAGCAGTCAATTGGCAAGATACCTCCGGCGTTTGCTGGTCGGCAGGCTCACCAGCGCAAGCTCGAATGCTGGATGAAGTCGCTGGTTCACTGGGAATTCAGTTGCCGCCCACATGGTCTGCAAGACGACGATTGATTACCGCTCTGGCGTTCTCGTCTGAGCGTCAACAGCTTGCCTGCGGTGACGAAGACGGCACTATTTGGATCCTGGATGCCGCATCTGGGCAAGTTTTCCACATACAACAGGGTGCATGGTGCGGCCCAATGAAGTCGGTGAGCTTCTCTCCAGACGGAAAGACCCTCGCTACATACTCCGGGGCGGGAACTCTGTGTCTCTGGCAAGCAGACAGATGGGGGCCTGTTCGCAAATATGAGAGTGACAGCATAAGCCACAGGACTGCTTCGACCTCTGGCGCCATCGCCTGGGCCCCGGATAATCTACACATCGCCAAAGCAGACAACAGCAGGATGACAGTTGAGATCCTGGACTTGGACTCCGGTGATGTTGTGCGTGCGTTATCTGGGAATGATGGCGAAGTCACCTCTATCTCATGGTCACCCAATGGCGGCTTCATTGCGACAGGAACACTTGATGGCAAGATCCATTTGTGGGAACTCGAGTCCGATTCAGAAGGCCCGTCAGTTACGCTGGGTGCTCACTCTGGCGCCGTAGGTTTGATTGACTGGATACCCGAAAGCCAGAGTCTTGTCACAACCGGCCTAGATGGGATGATCAAAATCTGGGAACGGAGCGGTGGTAGCCTGACAAATAGGCTCGAGAGACAAACGGATTCCATCACCTGTGCTGCACTCTCTCGCGATGGGAGCGTGCTTGCTACGGGTAGCCCTGATGGAATTATTCGGTTCTGGAACACCAGAAGTGGTTGGTCCTCGAATTTTTTTAGGACTGATCCGAGCGATATTGAAGCCCGACAGTCTACCTTCACGGCAGTCGCTTGGTCACCCGACGGTCGACTCTCGGCTTGGGGCGATTCGGCTGGAAAGATCCGGATCTGGAGTCTAGGCTCACGCCGATGGCAACGCTCCTTCCCGGCCAACTGCGGTTCGATCTCCTCGTTGGCATGGTCTGTCGATGGTCGCGGTCTGCTGTGCGGTGGATCTGATGGTAAGGTTCGAATCTGGGATGCCAAAGACGATTTCCAAGAACACGTCGTACTCTTGCCATTATGGGGACCCGTGGGGCCTGGCATTGCGGTCAATGCAGCAGGCGATTACCGAGGCCCGCCCGGATTAGCGGATAATGTTGTTTACGCTGTTCAGAGTGCGGAGGCTCAAGTGACGCTCAGCCGAGCAGACTTCAAGAGCCAGTACGGCTGGGTCAACGAACCATGGCAGGTAGGGTTGTACAGGCCCGGAGATGAGCCGGTCGAGCGGATCTATGTGGATTCAAAGTCCGCGGAACCCCAAGATGGCAAGGCTTGGGCGAGTGCCTTCAGCGACCTTCAGGATGCTCTGAGCATAGCCCAACCCAACACCGAGATTTGGGTGGCCTCAGGCGTCTACAGACCCGACCGGGGCACCGGCGCAAGGACGGCAAGTTTCCATCTCAAGAATGGCGTCCGGCTCCTGGGCGGATTTACCGGAACGGAAACAAGCAGCCATCAACGGGATCCGAATAGCAATGAGACTATTCTCAGCGGTGATCTAAAAGGTGATGACGGACCTGACTTCACCAACAATGACGAAAATTGCCACCATGTGGTCGTCGCGAGGAACACTGATCCAAATACTCTTCTTGATGGCTTCACGATCATGTGCGGCAACGCAAGTGGCCCCAAACAGGACCGAAATGGTGGAGGTATATACATGCTTGAGGGCAGCCCTACGCTAACGGACTGTGTCTTGAAACACAACTCAGCACTTCATTATGGTGGAGGCATGCGCATTCGAGGCAACAGTCATCCGAGGTTAATCAGTTGCACGGCTATGGAAAATCTAGCAGGTGCGGGTGGGGGAGTCGCCATGGATAGCAGTGCGGCGTTTGTTGGCTGTAGATTTATTGGTAACAAGACGGTGGGCAGAGTTGTAGCCGGGGAGCGTGTTGTTGAGGCCAATGGCGGCGGAGTATGGAATGATCTCAGCAGCTCGACGCTAGTCAACTGTACGTTTGCTAACAATGTGGCTGGCCGGAACAGCGTTGGAGGCGGAGGAATGTACAATAGTCGCAATGCCCGTCCAGCATTAGCAAACTGTCGATTCATTGAAAACTCGGCAAATGATGGCGGTGGGATAGCCAATGATCAATCGAGCGAGCCAACATTGATTAACTGCACATTCATCGGAAATACCGCTCATAATAGCGGTGGTGGGATGTATGATCATCGTTGCGCGAGGGCGAAGTTGACCAATTGTAGATTCATCGGAAACATGGCTGGTCATGGAGGTGGAGTGGCCAATGATCACCAGAGTATGGTGACACTGTACAACTGCACCTTTAGCGGGAATCAGGCAAGGAACGGCGGTGGGGTGTATATTGAAGATCGCTGGGAAGATCCAGACCCGAAGATTTCATCCTACGTCGACTCCAAGCTTGCGAACTGCACCTTCAGCATGAACAGGGCAGATGGGGATGGCGGTGGTATTTGGAATAGCGAAAAGAGCACACCCTCGCTGGCCAACTGCATCTTCTGGGGTAACAGCGATAGTGGCGGCACAGATGAATCTGCACAGTTCTTCGGCATGGAAGGTTGACACATATCTACGATAGACTATTGTTGTGTCCAGGGATGGACGGGCGCGCTTAGGGGTACCAGTAACTTCGGCCTGGATCCCCTGTTTGTCGATTTCGCCGGCCCGGACAACGAGGTTGGAACAGAGGACGACAACTTGTGTTTGAGATCTACCTCACCTTGCATCAACGCAGGAGACAACAATGCCGTTGGCGCTGATACTTCGGACCTTGATGCTGACGGTGACGCCAATGAGCCTATGCCGTTCGATATAGAAGGCAGGCCGCGTATCCTCAATGGGAGAGTGGACATTGGTGCTTATGAGAATGGCTAAATCTGTTACTAATTTTTGCGACAGTGCTTGCGCGCTTCATCATATACTCTGGTGATTTCTGGCGTGATCCAATCGTGCTGAGTAAGCGCTTCGATCGACTGCGCCAATTTCTCATAACTGTACTGGGATATTCGAACATTGTGAAACACAATCGCGCCGGCAATCGCCGCGAAGTACAGAACGAGAGCCACATCACGTTCAATCTTATCTTTCCCGGAACTGCCCAGCTTTTTGGAAAGGCCCCTTATTCTCCTGATGATCGCCATTTTCGTTTGTGCGTCTTGCAGAAGATCTCCGAATGGTAAACCTGATACTGAGTTCAGTTCTTCGGACAGTGCTCGCAAGGATGAGAGTAGTCATTTGAGCAGTGCCTGGTCAATAGGCGGTAGTCAATAGACAACAGCAAATAGCCACAAGCCTTCATAATTAACAGCAATCAACCAGCTCCGCAGACCGCCGATTTCTGACGTTTCTATTTGTCTTCGCGAACGTACATCTCGGTGGGGTCGAGCCTGTCATACCAGGTGAACTTCATGATTACCGACGTTATGGCTAGGATAGTCAGGGAGACGCAAAACATATCCCATTTTCGAACCACCAGGCAAAACGGTGCGACCATCAGGCTCAGTTGCCAGCCGATGCCGTTGGCCACGTTGAACATGTCCAGGGCGAAGTTCCGGTTGGGCTCAATGGTCGGGTCCTCTCGACGCAGATCCTCGAGAATCGGTCCCCAGAAGCCCCAGGGCCTGACGTTTCGGTAGAACTGCCTCAGCGTCTCCCGGTCATCCGGTGGGGTGGCAAGGCAAATAAGGACCGAGGCCAGGCCGCCGACGGGGACCAGGATCAAAAAGGCATATGTCGAACTGATGGAATATCCCCAGTGGGCTCCGATCAGATCGTTGACATGTCCGAAAGCCAGGGCCGCTCCGGCACCGGCAATCATCCCGGCGAAGTAGCCATAGCCGTTGAATCGCCACCAGTGCCATTTGAGCACGTTAGGGGCAATGTAGCCGGCGTAAAGAAGCCCGGTTATCCACTTGGTTGTCTTGTCAATATTTTCGATACGCAACGCTGCCACAGAGGCCACCACGACCAGAGCGACCGACCAGAGGTAACCCATTACGACGTAGCGGCGGTCAGGTGCCCTGGGATTGACGTAGCGTTTGTAGACATCGTTGACGATGTAGGCAGCCCCTGCATTGACGGTCGAGTCGAAAGTGCTCATAAAGGCCGCCAGCAGTCCCGCCATGAGAATCCCTGTGAGCACAGGTGGTACAAAACGTGCGATGACTGCCGGCAGGATCTGCTCGAAATCGAACTTTGCCCCGCCGGCGACCATTTCGTTGACCTCCGGCGAGAAGAATACCAGACCCAACACGGTGATGCCCGCGATCATCAGCGAGCGGGGCGCAAGTTGTACGATGGACATCCACCAGTTCTCCAGTGCCGCCTCGCGCGGATTCCTCGTCGAGAGCTGATGTTGCATGCCGTAGCCGGCCGATGGGCCCCCTGCACTGACGAGGATCCCGCGTAACAGCCACATCATGACGACACAGCCCAGTAGTGTATAACCATCACCTGCGGCTTCTGCCGTGCCGTAGATCTTGTCATTGAGCCCGGCGACGTGGCCGGACCAGTCCAGATTGAGTTTCCATTCTGGGATCAGCCGCGCCCAGCCGTCCGGAACGGCCGCGGCGAGGGTCTCCGCATCGACCTTGTCCATGGCGACCGCGGCGATGAAGATCGAGGCAATTGTCAAAAGGGCGAACTGCAGCAGGTCTGTCAGAACGACGCTGTACCAGCCGCCGAAGATCACGTATGTCGTCGTAATGGCCAGGATGATAACGCCGTAGGACTCGGCGCTGGAAAGTGGTCCCCAGGTCAGGTCCCAGGGAAAGAACACATCGGCGAATTTGCCGATTCCCTTCAGGGCGTAAGCGACGAAACCCACCGTGACCAGAACTGCGTAGATCACGACGCTGATGTGCGAGAGCGTCCCGCCGCGCCCGCTGCCGAAGCGCGTGCGCATCCACTCGGCACCGGTGAGCACGTTGGACTTGCGGATCCACCCACCCAGATACACCTGTCTGAAAATGCGATCGAACAACGGCCAGATCCACGGGGCAAACGCGGCGCGAAGACCGTAAGTGAAGAGCATCGTGACGAACCACATCGTGCCCGTGATGTCGAAGCCGCTGGCGCCGTGCGATGTGCCTATTACCCACCAGGGGAGACTCTTGCCCGCCAGAAAATACGCACTGAGGTTCTTCGAGGCGCAATGGAGTGATATCATATGTACCCCTTTCGTCAGGCCGGACAGGACAGCAGATAACCCATAAGATCGTCCAGTCGGCACGTGGCCAGAGCCACGTACTTGTCCGCCGCGCCGTAATACACGAACAACGTGCCTTCGATCACGACCTTACCGCACGGAAAGACGCAGCCGCGGTAGTAGCCGTCGATCTCGTAATCGGCCTCCGGCTGCATGATCCAGTCGGTTGTGCGGTGCAGAACTTTGCTCGGGTCTTCGAGGTCGAGCAGCAGTGCCCCGAGGCGGTAATGTTTGTCCGAGCCTACGGCATGGTAGATAGTCAGCCAGCCGTGTGCAGTTTGGATCGGCGGCGTATTGATGCCTATCTTGCCGCATTCCCACTCGTACTTTGCCGTCGCAAGAAGCCTGCTCTGCTTGAATCCCAGAAGATCGTCCGCCGCCGAGATCCAGATCGCCGGAAACTCGGTGCCGTATTCGTCGCCGACCCATTCCAGCGGTCGGTGCATCATCACGTACTTTCCGTTGATCTTCTCAGGAAAGAGGACCGCGTCCCTGTCGTCGAGCAGCGGATCGGTGATGCGCCCGGCGCGAATATAGGTCTTGAAATCGCGGGTCAGCAGCAGGCCCGTGCTCGTGGCGTTTGTGCCGATCACTCTGGGAAACTCAGGGGGGCATACGGGACGTTTGTATTGCTCTTCTTGCGGTATCCAAAACTGGCCGAACGGGAAGAAGCGGCAGGCATAGGTGATGTAATACCAGTCGCCGATCTTGACCATTCTCGGATCCTGGACGGTGCTCGCATCGAAACCATCAACGCTGGGGCCGAAGGCGGGCTGATCGCTGACACGTTCGAAGTTGTACCCGTCGGTGCTTACCGCCAGGCCGAAATAGCATTTGTACTCCGGATGCGACTCGGCGGCTCTGTACAGCAGCAGAACCTGCCCATTTTCCCGGTTGTGCCATGCCGCCGGATTAAATACGGCCAGGTCTTCCCACGGATGCGCCGGATCCGGACTGAGGATTGGATTGCCGTCGTAGCGTTCTAGTTTCACTGATGCCTCTGAAATACAGAATCACGGATTACTCTCGTCTGCCGGGGTCGATCCGCCCGGCGCATTTTGTCACGAACTGGATGGGGCCAATTATAGTCGTGGCACTGACTGTCCACAACCTTTACAGAAAATTGAACGTTTTTGGGATTGACCGGATGCTGCTGGTCGTCTACACTTCGTTAAATGACGAAGTATAGGAGATGTCATCATGCTGACTTTCTTGAACATTGCCAAGGCCTTGTCTGATGAGAACAGGGTCCGGGCGCTGATGATGCTCACGCGAGGCGAGCTCTGCGTCTGCCAGTTGATTGAGATGCTGGGTCTGGCACCGTCCACGGTGTCAAAGCACATGTCTATCCTGCGCCAGGCGCGACTCGTCGAGGCACGCAAGCAGGGCAGGTGGATGTACTACCGGTTGCCCGGCGGAGATTGTCCCCAACAAGTCGCCAAGGCAATCGATTGGGTCAGAAACAGCCTGGCAAAGGACAAGCGGATAAGGGCCGATGCCAGGCAAGTCAATCGCGTCTGCAAAATGGACAAAGAGAAGCTTTGCGAGCACTACAAGAAATAGCGACCGAAACAGGAGTACATGACATGAGTTCTGAAGATAAAGGCAAGGGGCTGAACATATTTGAAAAATACCTGACCCTATGGGTCGCTCTGTGCATCGCGGGCGGGATTGTGCTCGGCAGGGTTGCCCCCGGATTTGCCGAGGGCCTCGACAGGATAGCAATTTATGTCGGCGATGCACCGGTTGTCTCAGTCCCGATAGCAGTGTGCCTGTTCTTTATGATGTATCCCATCATGGTCAAGATTGATTTCACAGAAGTGCTCAAGGCCGGCAAGAGCATCAAACCTGTCGGGCTCACACTATTCGTCAACTGGGCGATCAAACCATTCACCATGTACGCTATATGCCTGCTCTTTCTCGGTACGCTTTTCTACGGTCTGATCGGTCCGGAGGCAGTCGATCACGTGAAGATGCCCTTTGGACTCGACCTGCCTGTCGGCGCGACATACGGCGCAGGGCAGATCATTGAACTTGAAGGTGTCAAAATGCTGGAGGTCCCGCTCTGGAGAAGTTACCTGGCCGGCTGCATCCTGCTCGGAATCGCCCCCTGCACGGCCATGGTTCTGGTCTGGGGATACCTTGCTAAAGGCAATGACGGGCACACACTGGTCATGGTCGCAATAAACTCTCTGACGATGCTTTTGCTCTATGGGCTGCTGGGCGGATTCCTCCTGGGTGTCGGGCGACTCCCTGTTCCGTGGCAGGCACTGCTGCTGTCGATTGCGATATATGTTGCGTTGCCGCTTGTTGCGGGCTACGTTTCACGCAAGTGGATCATTGCAGTCAAAGGCCAGTTGTGGTTCCGAGAGAGGTTCCTGCATTTCCTGACGCCAGTGACAATTGTGGCGTTGCTGCTGACGCTGGTCCTGCTCTTTTCATTCAAAGGCGAAGTCATCCTCTCCAATCCGCTGACCATTCTCTGGATAGCAATTCCTCTTTTCATACAAACGAATCTCATCTTCTGGCTGGCGTACGGACTGGCCCGCGTGATGAAACTGCAATACCGCGACGCGGCCCCTTCGGCGATGATTGGCGCTTCCAATCATTTCGAGGTGGCAATAGCGACCGCGACAATGCTGTTTGGGTTGCGATCGGGCGCCGCGCTGGCAACCGTTGTCGGCGTTCTGATCGAGGTTCCCCTAATGCTGATGCTGGTCAAGATATGCCTGGGAACGCAGCACTGGTTCGACGGGCGGAAGGCTGCAACCTCCTGAGCGTTCTCTGGCATTACGTTGAACAGAAACGGCGTGTGTACGCGGCGTTTTCCGCCGGCTGGTCGCTGTAGCGGTCGTAGATGCCCACGATGACGGCATCGTTCGGCTTTATCGACGTGAATGTCTCACGAAAGGCCTTTTCGACCCACGCCTTCTTCTTGGACAGTCTGCCGGCGGCCAGTATCTTGAAAGCGAGGCACGGCTTGGGAGTTTGGCGCATCACTGTGAACATTCTCGGCGGGTCGTTGGGCAGATACACCTCGCCGACAGGTATCGGTGCCTGTCCGAGCAGCTTCTCCAGTTCGGCGGCGCTTCGATGTCGCTCGTAGACGCATGCCATATAGTAATCGACGTCCCAGCCTCGGGATTCGACCTCTTCGATCACCGCGGGCATGTGAGTAGAAACTCCTACCATCAGGCCAGCATCGCGAACGCGCTTGAGATAGTCGTTGATCTCATCGAGCCGACCTTCCTTGAAAGCACGGTCGGTTCGCTCGCCATGGTGGGCGAGCCCTATCGTGCCGGCGGCGACGAATTCCTTGATCTGGGTCGGATCGTTTCCAATCGCCAGGTAATGCATCTTGCCGCCTTTTTCGACAAGGCGCTGATACAGCCTGAGGTTACCGTATCCGGCCTGCCAGCAATTGATGCCGACCTCTTGGCAACGGTTGAGTGTCTTAAGTATCTGCTTTTCCGTGTAATACTCCTTCATGGCGTGATTGACGAACACCGAGAGATGAGAGCCGCCGTTGAAGGGATTCGTGCCGCAGATCAGCCGCGACAGCGAATACCTTCCGAATTTGATTTGTGGCAGTTCCATGTCGGCCGCCGAAGCAGAAGCGATAGTCGCCTGCTCAGCTGCGATTGCGGCGACAGCCAGTATGCCCGACTTTTGTAAGAATTCTCGGCGAGAGGTTTGGCTGCATCCCAGATTGTTTGGCGTAGACATATAAACCTCAGCAATAATTTTGTTCAGGGTTCACCCAACAGGCTCTTTCAAAAACATTGTTGTCACTATACTGCATGTGGACATTGTGCGTCAAAGTCCCACCAAAGTCAATGGCGCGCATCCTTTGCAACGCTGGGAAACAACACTTGACACGATGTGCTGTTCAGGCGAGAATTCTCACACATGGCGCAAATGGACAATTGCCACTTGCTTTAATGCAGAAAGGCGGGCGAAATGAATCCACATCTATCGACTCGACTATATGCGGCAATCATGTTTCTGCTGCTCCTGAGCTTCTCGGTCCGTGTTTGGGCGGATGTGCCCTTCGATCATGTCATCGTTGACCGTGAGGGCCCGAAAGACCCCTGGGCAAAAATCTTGGGAGACATTGACGGCGACGGCTTCGCCGATATTGTCATAGGCGGTCGTGGAGGTCCGCTTGTGTGGTATGCGTACCCGAACTGGTCGAAGGCTCTCATAACCGAGGGTGGATACAAAACGGTCGACGGAGAACTCGGCGACATTGACGGAGACGGCGATCTGGACGTTGTAATGGGAGGTCTGTTTTGGTACGAAAACCCCAGGCCTAAGCGTAACCCGGCCGCCGGGGCGTGGACAACGCACAAGGTCGCCGACCATCCCACGCACGACATTGAGCTCGGCGACCTCGACGGAGACGGAGACATCGACATCGTCACGCGGGATCAGTCCGAGTTCGGGCACAAAGCGGGAAACAGGATCCATCTCTGGCGACAGGAGCAGGGCGGCAGGTGGACTGAAAAGGTCATCGACTGTCCGCACGGCGAGAGCATTGCTCTCGGCGATATCGACAAGGACGGCGATCCCGATATTGTCATCGGTGGTATCTGGTTCGAGAACACGCGTGACATAGTAAACGGCCCATGGAGCCCTCACAGGTTTTGTCAGTGGCACCCAAGCGCGACAGTGCAGGTAGCTGACATCAATGGTGACTCCCGACCCGACGTCGTGCTGTCACCGTCCGAGCTGAAGGGGCAGACCTACAAAATGTCATGGTTCGAAGCGCCGGCGAATCCAAAGAAAGGAAACTGGGGGGAGCACATTATCGCCGATCCCATCGAGTGTGTCATCCACGGACTGGTCACAGCGGACATCAACGGCGACGGGGCCATCGACGTAGTGTCGTCGGAAATGCACCAGGGGACCGATCCGGACGAAGTTGCCGTCTTCATAAATCACGCCAAGGGCTCATCCTGGACAAAGCAGGTGATATCGACAAGAGGATCACACTATATTCGCGTTGCGGACATCGGAAATGACGGCGATATGGATATAGTCGGCGCCAACTGGAGCGGCCCCTTTCAGCCCATAGAGATGTGGGAGAACAAATCGCCAGCGAGCGCGCTGCGCGTTGCTATCACAGTGAACGCGGCGGGCCATGAACTGCAGGATAAGCCGATTGAGGTGCAGTTGGATTTCACGCATTTGCTCGAACGAGGCGGCAACAAAGTGAGTTTCGGCGACAATTTTATGCAACTCACGGAGGTCGATCACGAGGGCAGGATAATCAATGGGTCGGTCCCGTTTCAATTCGACAAAGCCCCGGACTTCCGTCCACAGGCCAGCGCGAAAGGCACACTTACCTTCATGGCCGGCGGCAAAACGCTTCATGATCGAGTCGCAGAACGCCACCTACTACTACCACAAGCAGGGGGCCGGCTTTGCGAGCATTATCGATAAGGACGGCAACGATTGGCTTGGATACCATCCCGGCGGCGGGCCGGCAGGGGAGTATCGCGGCATCCCGAACATGGGATACCCGGAAGGTTATTGCCATCCGGGAAAGACGGTCTCGAGCAGCAGGCTAATCAGCGACGGGCCGATCAAGGTCAGTATTCTCTCGCAATCCGACGACAACAAGATGCGGTGTGTGTGGGACATATTTGGCGACCATGCAAGGCTTACCGTCCTGAAGATGCGAAAACCGTACTGGTTTCTTTACGAAGGCACTCCGGGGGGCAAACTCGATGAGGACACTGATTACTGTGTTCGATCCGGTTCACCAAACGGCGTCAGGACGCCGGCGAGTATGAAATGGGACGGCGATCTGGGCGCGGTGGGCGGTCCGGGAGAATGGCTCTATTTCGGTGACGGCGATCGTGTGCTCTATCTTGTTCACCACGAAGATGACGAGGCGGTTGATTCTTACTGGCCCATGCGGGGCGAGATGACCGTCTTCGGCTTCGGCCGCAAAGGGATAGACAAATTCATGGAAACGGTCCCGGCCCATTTCACCGTAGGTTTCTGCGACGGCTCGGCTTTTGCCCACGTTGCCCGGGTAGTCAATTCAGCCTATGTTCGGCCGGTGGTTGAAGCAGAAAGCCTGCGGCCTAGTGGCAAATTAGCTAAGGGCGTAACGGCATCGAATTAGGCTCTCGTTGTTGACTTGATTCACACAATTGCTAAGATATACAGCGTCCTGATGACGGTGAAAGCGCGGGCAATAGAGTTCTGCAAGATCAATAGCAGCGTCATTGTCCCGATGTGCCGTGAGAGCGAGGCCTGAAATTGAAGGTCCAGTGTGAATTGTGTCCGAAGATGTGCCTGATTGAAGCCGGCCAGAGCGGTGAGTGCCGGGTGAGAGTCAATATTGACGGCGCGTTGCGAACCGTCGTCTATGGTTATCCCTGCTCAATCGCCGTCGATCCGATTGAAAAGAAGCCGCTCTTTCATTTCCTGCCAGGCACCGGGATCCTCTCGGTCGCAACGGTCGGATGCAACCTCCACTGCACGAACTGCCAGAACTGGGAAATATCGCAGGCCAATCCCGAGGATGAAGATATCCGGGCGTATTCCTGCTCGCCCGAAAAGCTCGTGGCACTGACCAAACAAAACAACTGCCCCTCTCTTGCCTATACCTACACCGACCCGATCGTCTATTACGAATACACTTCTGATTCTGCGAAGCTGGCAAGAGAAGCCAACATCCGCAACGTTCTCGTGACGGCAGGGTATATAAACGCCGAGCCCTGGAAGAAGCTGCTCCGGTACGTCGACGCCGCCAATATCGACCTAAAGAGCATTTCCGATGATTTCTACCGGCGGGTCTGTTCGGCGACATTGAAGCCCGTGCAAAATGCTCTTGTCATGGCCAAGGCCAGTGGAATACTCGTTGAAGTCACGAACCTTGTCATACCCACGCTCAACGATGAGCCCGAGCAGATAGGCGAACTCGCTCGCTGGGTCAAAGTGAACCTGGGTGCTGAGACGCCACTGCATTTTTCAGGATTCTATCCCCGCTACAAGATGCGAAATCTACCGCCGACTTCGCTGAAGACT
Organism: Phycisphaerae bacterium SG8_4; assembly: GCA_001303465.1. GTDB lineage: Bacteria > Planctomycetota > Phycisphaerae > Sedimentisphaerales > Anaerobacaceae > SG8-4. The sequence goes on along the minus strand of LJTR01000044.1, from coordinate 1,006 downwards.
CTGGAGAAGGCGCGGCAAATCGCCAAGAGCGAAGGGCTGGATTACGTGTATATCGGAAATGTTGCCAGCAAGGAAGGCCAGAACACCTATTGTCCCGGCTGCAAAAAGCTGCTCATCGAACGCAGCGGGTTTACTATTATGCAGAACCGGATCAGAGGCGGCGGTTGTCCCGATTGCGAAAGAGAGATTTACGGGGTTTGGAAATGACACGCAGAAAGTTCATTCGAAGGTTGATAGCAACAGCTATGGCGATCTTTGCCGGCGCTTTATGGCTGGCGTGCAAAGCGCCGCCGAGATTTGTGCGGGCTGTCCGGATCAAGCAGTATCCCGGCGTTCTGAAGCCTCTGGAAGATATTTCAGGACCGAGCAAATGGAGCGGCTAATATGTGTGAGCTATTTGGCAAATTGATGCAGGAGCGTGTTAGGGCGAAGTCAGCTGTTTTGGTTTTGTGCCTGCTCGGCCTTTTCTTACTGGGTTCATGCAAGAAGGAAATCCCGGCTCCCGAGCAGGCCTTCGAGGCAGAAACTCAAGTGCCCTCCAAGCCGGTGGCGAAATCGGTTCTTCACTCGGGGCTGGCTGAGATGGGCTGGTATACAGCCGAACCTGAGGCTCTAAGTCGCGAAATTGCGGGGCTCTTCCAAAGGGCTCAGGTTGAGCCTATTGAGAATGTCATCGCGCTGATACTGCCGCACGCGGGATACCGGTATTCAGGCCTGGTCGCGGCCAGCGGTCTTAAGACCGCCGATAAGAAGTACAAACGGATCATCGTCATCGGGCCGAGTCACCGTGTTCCCATGGAGGAGATGCTAAGCCTGCCGAGGGCGACGCATTACGAAACTTCGCTGGGGGAGGTGCCGTTGGATGTCGAGCTGATAGACAAGCTCCTCAAATACCCGGTCTTTCGCAACGTACCACAGGCCCATGAGTACGGGCCCAGCGGGCAGGAGCACAGTGTCCAGATCGAATTGCCGTTGTTGCAGCACAGCCGGGAGAATTTCAAGTTTG
>LJTR01000043.1 GCA_001303465.1 Phycisphaerae bacterium SG8_4 | reverse complement strand
GATACCGTTATCAAAGAGTAGCTGCCGGATGCGCGTGCAGAGATGGCATTTGCTCGCGTAGGACCCCTGTGGTTGATAGAGCCGTTTTGCGGCTTCCTCGAGCAGGCCCGAAGGACCCGAATTGAACAGCGTGCTTATAAAGTCGTCATGCGCGGGGTCGAACCGTTTCCAGATCTCCTCAAGCGGTGTCTCGCTGACGTTGCCCAGAATGATGCCGCTGCACGTGCCGCTAAAGACGTTGCCGAACGGATCGATGTGCACACCCTTGGCCCCGAGAAAACCCGATTTGCAGTTGGCCCCGGCAAAGCTCTCTATTGGCTGTGTCGCGAGAAGTCGCGCCAGTTTTCCCGCTGCTCTGCCGGTGAAACGGCACGGATAGTCGTTAACAGTACTGATATACCGCTCTTTGCGCTCGGCGGACGGGAGATCCTCTATTTGAGTGGGATTGTCGAGATACTCTTGCCAGCGGATTTGCACGCGCTCGGGCCCAAGAACATCGCTGGCCGCCGCGGCCATTCGGCGCACCAATTCTGCGTCGACGTACTCCTGATGGAACGGGTCGGTGCTGATCTTGAGCCGGTGCATCCCGAGTTCGTCGAGTCTTTTCAACCGTCGTCGAGCGATTCGGTCATCCGCGGCCCAGAAGCCGTTTGTCTCGACAAGATCGACTTTGCCGAGCCTTTCGCGTTGGGCCTCTTCGAGAATCTGCTCCAGGCGGTCCCAATATAGAAAGGGCTCACCGCCGGTTATGTGGATCCTTGCAGCGTCGTCGGCTAAGGCCCTTAGTGAGTGCCACGCATTGATCGCGGTCTCGACGGACATCAGCCCCCCCTTCTCTGGGTCGCAGTTGTAGTAGCAGAACTCGCAGGCGCAGTTGCACTTGTACGTCAGGAGCAGTCCCGCCGAGCGCCAAAGCTTGAACTTAGGCTCGCTGCGCGAAGTCCGACCGTTGTAGATGTTCTCACACAGCTTAATCATCGCAAACGAAAGTCATCATCGCGAAGCGATGATTCCGCAATTTTGATATTTGCTATTTGATTTTTGATATTGTCTTCTTCATGTGGATCTGGATCACGGTGATATCCGCGGGGGTGATTCCGCTTATTCGCGAGGCCTGAGCCAGCGTGGCCGGCCCGAAGGCCGAGAGCTTTTCCTTGGCCTCAGGCCGCAGATGCAGGATGCTGCTGTAGTCCAGATCCTCCGGGATTCTTTTGCTCTCGAGGCTTTTCAAATTGGCCACGAGCCGCTCCTGCTTAGTGAGATAACCCTCATACTTGGCGTCTATAATCGCCGCCTGTAACACATCGCCGGTAAGATTCATGTTCTTGACGTCAGGATGCTCAGACAGGGTAGTCACCAGAGGATTGTCTGGCTGGCGAAGTTGGTCCCACAGGCTGATCCGATCCGGAAGCGCGTTCGATGGGTCCTTGAGATAGCTCTTGAGCGCGCTGATCCGGTCCAGCTTGTTCTGGAACCTCGACCAGCGTTTCTCGCCGACAAGTCCGACATCCCTGCCCGTCTGTGTCAACCTTCTGTCGGCGTTGTCGGCTCTGAGCGACAGGCGATACTCGGCTCGAGAAGTGAACATTCGATAGGGCTCGTCGATGCCTCTGGTGAGCAGATCGTCGATCATCACTCCGATATACGCCTGATCTCTGCCGAGGACTATCGGCTCTTTGCGCTGCAGTTTTCTGGCTGCGTTTATGCCGGCGACGATGCCCTGGCCGGCGGCCTCTTCGTAGCCGCTGGTGCCGTTTATCTGGCCGGCCAGGAACAATCCCGATATCTTCTTTGTCTCCAGACTGCCCTTCAGCTGAATCGGCGGGCAATAATCGTACTCTATCGCGTAGCCATAATGGACAATCCGGGCGTTTTCCGTGCCGGCAAGGAGCTTGAAGATCCGGTCCTGTACGTCCCGTGGCACGGAAGTGCTGATGCCGTTGCAGTAAATGGTGGTCCTCTCTTCGTCCTCCGGTTCCAGAAAGACCTGATGGCGGTCCTTGTCGGCAAAGCGCACGATCTTTGTCTCGATGCTCGGGCAATATCGCGGCCCCGTTGAGGCGATCTGTCCCGAGTACAGCGGGGCGCGATGCAGATTGTCGCGGATCAGGCTGTGAATGTTCTGATTTGTGTAGGTTATCCAGCACGGAATCTGGGGCCGGTCTATGCTTTCGGTCATGAATGAAAAGGCGGTCGGTTCGGCGTCTCCGTCCTGGATTTCAAGCTCCTCCAGCGCCACCGTCTCGGCGTCCAGTCTTGCCGGCGTGCCGGTCTTTAGCCTCTCAAGGACCAAGCCGATCTGTCGAAGACTGTCAGACAGTTCATTGGCCGCCGGTTCGTCGAGCCGCCCGCCGGGAAACTGCTCGGCTCCAATGTGCATTAAGCCGCCAAGAAATGTCCCCGCGGTCAAAATTACCACCCGAGCTTCGTACAGCCTCCCATCCCTGCACATAACCGCTCGGACGGCGTCTCTCTCCGTAACAATCTGAGTAACCATTGCCTCGGCGATCGTCAGATTGGGCGTTTGTTCGAGCAGCGCGCGGACATGAGCTTTGTACTTGTATTTGTCGACCTGCGCCCTTGGAGCCTGCACGGCCGGGCCCTTTGAACGGTTCAGCAGACGAAATTGTATCCCGGTGGCGTCGGTGGCCAGACCCATCAGCCCGCCGAGCGCGTCGACCTCGCGCGCAATCTGTCCCTTTGCAAGCCCGCCGATCGCCGGGTTACAGCTCATCTTGGCTATCGTGTCGCGGCTGATAGTAAGAAGGCAGGTTTTGGCGCCGATTCTTGCAGCCGCATGGGCAGCCTCGACGCCGGCATGACCTCCACCTACAACAACACAGTCAAAACGGTTATCTTTCATTCCGTTCGGCATATTGAGCCAATATATCTTCCTGGGCTTTCCAATCAAGGTGTGGATAGCTGAACGAATGGGAAAGATCTCATCCTGGACTCAAGGCTACTGACTATTTCGTCAGCGCGACCGCCGATGCGATGGCGAAATTCGCGGTGTGGGTAATACTGACACTTATGTGTTCGATCCCGAGTTCGTGGGCGATCTTCTTGACCTCTCCGTCGACAGTGACCTCAGGCTGGCCGGAAGCATTGTTTATTATCTCAATATCCGTCCAGGCGATCTTTCCCCGCCAGCCTGTCCCAACCAGTTTAAGAACGGCTTCTTTGGCCGCGAAGCGACCGGCTAATTTCTCTATTTCGTTCTTGTTCGCCCGGGCATAGGCCTGCTCGGCGGCGGTGAATACCCTGTTGACGAAACGCTCGCCGTGCCGCTGCATCATCTGCTCTATCCGCGGGCAATCCACGAGGTCTATGCCGTGTGCAACAATTCCCATCCCTTGATTCCAATCGATACCTGATCGTCAATGAAAAACTCTGACTTCGCACCCGGTCCATCACGGCTGCTGGCGACCCATCTGATAAATCTTCTCCAGACAGAAATCTACAAATTCATCCGTCCTTTCGACCTTTGCCTCGGCCTTGAGCTTGGCGTTGAGCTGATCGAAGACTTCATTGCGACGGTCGAGAACGATTTTCCTCTCCACCTGCTCCTGCACGTTCTCGAACTGCTCGTAACCAGCCGACTGTTTTGCCTCCAGTTTGATGATGAACACATGCCCTTGGGTCACGACGGGCCCGGCGATCTGGCCGGGCTCGATTCTTTCAACCGCCGCCGCGATCAGGTTGTACGGTGCAGCCAGAGATTCGGGGTGAACAGAAGGCCACAATCCCCCGAAGGCCTGCCTGTGCCCGTGCGAATACTGCTTTGCCAGTTCGCCAAAATCCTCACCCGATCTCAATCGTATGATCAGTCTTTCGGCCAGGTTGCTCGCCAGCTCATTGCGGTCCTGGTTCGGGTCGGTCACCTGGAAGCGGCCGGGCTGGATATCAATCAGACGAAATGTGATTTCCGCCTCTATCGAGAAATACTCGCCCTTCATATCATTGTAGCACTCAATCAGCTCACGATAGGTGATTGGCCTGCCGGCGGAAGATTTTGTCCCCAAGTACGACTGGATGAGCATCGATCTCTTTTGCGTCTCCATAAAGCTCTTCTTATCCATCGCTCCCGGGCTCTGTTTCAGCTTCTCCTCGGCCTTGACCTCGTCGCCTCCAAACTCGAGAATGAATTTCCTGTACTCAGTCTCGGCCGCTTTTTCCAGGGCTTCGTCGATGTTGCCTCCCGCCTGCTTCTTGGCGTGTTGATAAAGCAAGATGTTCGATATTTTGGCCATTACAAGCTCTTCGAGCTGTCCCCGGGCCTGCGATTTGAACCGCTCGAGTTCACTCGCCTGGGCGAGTGGCTTGAAATGTTCAACAGACGAGGCGATTATCTCATCACTGGTCAGAGTCTCGCCGCCAACCACCAGCACGAGCCCGCCTTTGGCTTGCTCAAGCTCGATCCTCTGAGTCAGGGCGATGCGTTCCAGCTCGGCATCGGTCATGCCAGATTTGTCGCTCTGGCAGCCGCCTATCAACAATAGCATCGAAACAGTTAAAGAAATACGTCTACACATGTCCCAGTCCCGAGCCTGCTACCCAAAAACGCAAACGTCTATCCCGAAACATCCGGATCTCCCTTCAGACCAATTTCTTCGGCGACCTCGCGCATCCCCATAATCACGTCGGTAATAAGCTCACCTAATTCGGTGCCCAACATTTCGGCGCCTTTTTGGATAACGTCTCTGTTCACGCCGGCCGCGAAGGCTTTGTCTTTCCATTTCTTCTTGACCGACTTTGCTTTCATGTCCATCACGCTCCTGCTCGGCCGAACTAGCGCCGTGGCGGCAACCAGCCCGGTCAGCTCATCAATGGCGTAAAGAACCTTCTCCATTTCTGTCTGAGGTTCGACGTCGGCGCATAGGCCCCACCCGTGCGAGACCACGGCTCGCACGTACGGCGCGGGCCAGTTTTTCGACTTGAGGATTTCTTCGGTCTTTCGACAGTGCTGATCGGGGAATTGCTCATAGTCCAAATCATGGATCAAGCCGATAAGACCCCATTGCTCCTCGTCCTGGCCGCGTTTGCGGGCACAATAGCGCATCACCGCCTCCACTGCCAGCGCATGTCTGATCAACCCGTCATTATGATTGTACTCTTTCAGAAGTGAAAAAGCGTCTTCGCGACTGGGTATGACTTCCGGCACGACAATGCTCCTTGATACGACGCAAAACACCAACTTTCTCGCTCGGCTAGAGCAAAGATCACTTACGGCAGTAATCTACGGGCAAGCGGGCAAAATTGCAATTCTTATTTTTCAAACACCCCGCGCGGGTTCCGGTTTGCATGCGGGCCGAAGCATATACCCGCAAAGCGTGTCGGCTTCTCGAGTTTTGTGCTGCGGCACCTGTGCCGATCGTGGTGGCGACACCGTCAGGACGTGCCGTGCGAGGATGCCTTGCGGCGAGCGCAAAAAGAGCGGGCCGCTCGAAAAAGAGGGCCCGCACACAACAAAGCTACTAGAATGGGATCCGCAGGGCAAGGGCCTAATGACCCAGCAATCCTGCCCGGCGGTCTTAACAACGTGCCTTATTCGAATTTCCAGACGGCACCCAGGCCAACGGCCCAGGCATCGGAGGTAAACTGGATCTCCACGTTGGCGATGGTGTCTTCGTACACGAGCCACTGTGCGCCGGCGTAAGCGCCGAATTGCGACGACTCTCTGATGTCTCCATTAGATATTACCTGCCAGGTTGCAGCAAATGCATCGACACCGGTGGTGTCAAGGTCGATATCTCCATCGATGACGTGCAGGAACGGACCACCATAGACACGGAAATTGTCCCCTTCCCAGGTTGGTCCAGCGGCGATCTGGAGTTCCCAGAAGTCGAGGTCGGCGTCGCCTGTAAGGGTGAAGGTAGGATCGTTGGCCGCCCTGAGGTCAATGCTTCCGTCGGGGTTCTGCCAGATAATCTGGAACAGGCCGCCCCAGGTAATGTCGCCGTCCTCCCAGAAGGTCGCCCTCGAGCCGATGCCGTAGCAAAACTCATAACTGCTGTCAAAGCCGGTGTACCGGTTGCCGACTGCGCCGCCTGCAAGTTCGCTGGTTATGTCATCCTTTGCGTCGGCCCCACCGACACTCACGAAGACGTCCCAGCTATCGGAGACGCCGAAGCCCAGGCTGCCCAGAACCATGTTCGTTGTCAGGTTCTCGATTTCGTGCTTGTCGAGAGCAGGAGCAGCAAAGCCTAAACCCTGATTCTCCCGGCCCCTGCCGTGCGCCTCGAGGTCCATTTCACCATGGGAAAAACCAATACCGACGGTCCACTGGTCTTGACCCACCATGGCCTTTGGTGGACCCATCGGGGGCAAAGCGAGAACAACGGAACTGCACATACTCACCGCCACAAGAGCTACAACCAGCATTGCGGTTCTTTTTTCCATGAGCCACGCTCCTTTCAATTCTATATCAAATCCTAATGTAACATCTCCTGGGTTTTCGATCTTACCTATCATACCCACATATCGACTCACTATCGACCCACATTAACAAAAAGCTTTCTCTTTTTTTGAGATTTGCCATTTAAACAAACGCATCAGTACTGCCAATAACTCGCAATTTTGAACAACACTGCAAAATGTGCTTGACATAAAACCTCTCTAAGCCCTGTTTCAACCGTTCTTCTCGGCTGGCGGCAGCAAGAAGAATAGAAATCTGCGTCCAGGTAACCGATTTGGGGTCGGGGATCGGGCAAGTGAGGGCAAACAATCACCTGGAAGGTGTCGGAGCCCGGCCGCAAGACTCGAAGACAATCCCGCCGGCCACGTGGTCTCTAACTGCCCTTCTGCACCAAAAAGGTGATAAAATATGCCCAATGGAGTCAAATAGGCCCGATAATTTTTACCTGGAGGGACACTTCCAGAACTGTCAGAAGTCATTTATTCTTGACAAATGTGTGTAAATAATGTACACTTATAGCAATAGTAGATGGAGGTGTGGTGAAAACGGGCCCGATTTCTTTTCTCGCATGTTTTCCCCACCATCAAGCTGGTCGTTGCGTATCCGGGACGCAATCAGGATACGGCTTAAGAATTCCAGTGTGCCGGATCAGAAGACATAAGAATGCGGACAGGTTAATTGCGAGAGTTCGATTATGAAAAACAAAAACGCAAAGAGTACATCAGCAGTCAATGTCCTTTGGATGTTCGTGACGGCGATGTTGTTGGCGGTCGCGACAAACACGGCGAAGGCAAAATCGCTGTACGTCATAGCCGACATCTATGGCAGCGCGGCTGGTGGGAAAGAGCCGGTACATGCATACGATATCGGCGTCGACGGCATGCTCACTTTCCAGGCCCAGCATGATATACCTAGCACGATGCTTGGCGCCGTGGGCATGGCGATCGATTCGGATTCAGGGTATCTGTTCATCACATACGAGGCCTCCGGTGAAATTCAACTGGTGGATGGGACGACTATGACCGGCGTAGGCAGAGCTGAGGCCGCCGATGCCACTGACTTGGCCGGAATTGTCTACGACCACTCCAAGAAATTGCTCTACTGCGTTGACCGTAACAAAGATAAGTTGTACGTCTACGATTGGGATGCAAAGACCACCTCACTCGACCGCGTGACCGGTTCGCCGTTCAGATTGTGGGGAGACGTCCATGCATTTGGGATTGCTCTGGACGAAATCGACGGTCTTCTCTATGTAGGCAGCGCCAGCAAGACGGTCACTGTCTACAGTACCTCCGATTGGTCGCGGGTAAGGCAAATCGAACTCAACCGTGTTGCCATCAGTGTTGCCGTGGATGTTATGAACGGCTTTCTCTATACCGGCGCAGGATATGCAGGGAACAACTACCTCACCCAGTACCACCTGGCCACCGGTACTGAGACCAGCGTCCAGGTAGAACCCGATGCGGGTGTGATGGGTCTTGGAGTCGATCCTGACACTGGTCTGGTTTATATGAGTACCGGAGCGAACAACGCGCCGGGCGGGGACAATCTCCTGGTCTACGACACGGAACTCAACCGAATCGGCAAGATCCATATCGGGGGAAATCCCACCGCTCTGGCAATACCCGGCAAGGACATTGGCTTCAACCCGCTCAATCTGACCAAGGAACTCGTCAGAGGTGCCGCTGACGCCGCTGCCGGCGAAATGCCGTCCGTAGGTGCGGGCAAGACCATTACCTATGGTATCGGATTCAGCAACCTCAGTAATCAATTCACCGTGACCGACGTGACCGTGGTCGATGCGCTGTCACGCAGCGTAACCTTTGTTTCGGCCGACGATGATGGGGTACGCGGGCACTACGACAGCAAGACGCACGCTTATATATGGACTTATGCGGATCTGCCCCCGGGGACGTCTACGCTTCTGGAATTGACAGTGCGGGTGAACAGCGACGTGGACAGCGGGACGGTAATCTCCAACTCGGCTACTATCAACAGCAATGAGACCGCCCCGACAACAACAAGGTTTGACGTGGTAGCCACGAGCAATTCCCTTAACCTGGAAAAGACCATTCTTGGGGCCGTTGAGGGTCAGGTGGCAAGGGTCGAGCCGAATGATCTTGTCACATACACTATTTGCTTTGACAACAGTGCCAACGATTTCATGGTAACGGACATTTTGCTCATTGATATGCTGGCCCCCGAGCTGATCTTTGTGTCGGCCGACGACGGCAAAGCCAGCGGTTTTTATGATCCAAAGTCGCATACCTATACCTGGATACCGCCGAACATGGTGCCGGGAGCATCCGCCTGTGTGGGCCTGGTGGCCCGAGTCGATCCGGATCTGAAGCCGGGCATGACCATTACGAATTCGGCGATTATTGACACCAATGAAACACCGTCTTCAATTGTCAGCGTCGACGCCAGAACATCTTACAGTGCTCTGAGTATCAGCAAGAGTATTGTCGGAGCCACGGAAGGCAAGCTGCCGCTGGTTGGTCCGAACGAGGACATCAAATATCTGATTTGCTTCGAGAACAACAGCAAAAATGACATAAATGATCTGACTATTGTTGATACTCTCCCGCCGGAGGTGGAGGTCGTAAAGGGCACCCCAAAGGGGCTGTACGATCCGAAAACACATACCTACACATGGTCGCACCCATCGCTGAAGGCAAATTCAAAATCGCCCACGTGTGTGGAGTTGACCGTGCGGGTGAACACAGAAGTACCGCCGGCCACTACTATCTCCAATTCGGTCACCATAAGCAGCCATGAAACCGAATCTGCAACGGCAAGCGTCGATGCCACCACATATTTCCCTCTTGATCTTACCAAGACCGTCATCGGAGGATTTGGAGACGATATCGAGTGGGTGGACGTAGACGATGACGTTACCTACGGCATTGAATACACAAACACGAACGAATTTGATGTGACCGACATAATTGTCACAGACAGGCTGCCCGCAGAGGTGAGCTTTGTGACCGCCACCGACGACGGTGTCTTCGGGAGCTACGATCCTAATTCACACACCTACCAGTGGACCTATCCGTCCCTTGGGGCCGGAGAATCTGCAAAGGTCGAATTGGTGGTCCATGTCAATCCCGACGTCAAACCGTTTAAGACAATTGTCAACTCGGCCACTGTCACTAGCAAGCAAATGGCACCGGCGCCAACGGATACGACCGTTGCCGTCATCACGGCCCCCGAACCGCCGCTGCAAGTCCAGGCTCTGACGATAATCCCCGACATGATCAGACACTCGGGAGACGCATATGACGTACAGGCCGTCATGATACTACCGCCGGGCATTGGTAGAGATAAGATAAGAGACGTTAGGCCTGTACTTAAACCCATCAACGTCATAGCGAAGGATCACGCTATTTTCGGAACAGCAACCATGGCAAAGGTCATTGCCAATTTTGACAAGGCTGAAATACTGGATGCCGTTGATGATTACGGGTATGTCACATTGAAGGTCAAGGGCCAATTCAATTCGGGCCAATCCTTCCATGGCGAGGCAGATGTCTACATAGGCAGATTTATAGGCAACTGATTCCTCGCGGACTGTGAAAGCACCGACCGTGGGACATCGGTCTGAGAGGGGACTCTTCAAGGGCCGGCGATTAATCTCGTCGGCCCTTTACTTGTAATAACGTCCCAGGTATCCGACAATAGCCTTCTTAAGCTCGAGCGGATCGATCGTTCCCAGCCTGCGATAGATAACTTCGCCGCCGGGTTTGATCAGGAGCGTGTACGGCACGCCGCCGAGCAGATCCTTGTCCAGCGCGCTCATGAGCTGGTATTGATCTTGTGAATCGAACAGGAAATTGCGGCACGATGCCTGTTGCTTCTTCAGCAAGGACAGCACGGTACTCTTGCGACTTGGCGAATCGGCGCTGATCGTGATCATTTCAAATTCCCGCCGCCGGTACATCCGGTTTGCAGTCACGAACTCGGCCAGTTGTTCGGTGCTCGGGCCGCTCCAGCTTGCCCAGACGTTGATCACGCGAAGTTTGCCCGAATCGTTCTTGGCAAGCTCTCTCACGCCCTTGGCATCTATCATCTCGACGTCAACACCTTCCTGCGCCCACATCGCGAGCGACTGCCTGGCGGACTCTCGTTTGTCGGACCACTTGATCGAACAACCTATTGTCCTGGTTCTCTCGACGGAGACCTTTCTTCCTTTGAGCAGTTCCTCGATCGCATTACGCGCGTCGCGCGAGTTGACCAGCTTGGGCTTCTCGGCATCGTCGATTCCGCCTTCGTAGCGCAGGGTGCGCTGCTTGTCGAAGATGAACACGTGCGGCGTACGAGCCGGACCATAGGCCGCGGAAACCTTCTGATCTTCCCCGTCATAGAGATACGGAAAATTGTATTCCATGTCCTTGGCGCGAATTCTCATGTCATCAAATGAATCTCCCATATCGGAGTAGCCCAGTTCGTCCAGGCGAACCGCCTTCGGATCGTTGGGCGAGATCGCCACAAGCGCCACGCCCTTGTTTTTGTAGTCGGCCGCTATCCTCTTGATCCTGCCTTCGTAGGCCTGAGCTGTCGGACAGTGGTTGCAGGTAAAGGCGATCACAAGAACGTCCGTCTCCGCGAAGTCTTCGAGTCTGTACATGCGTCCGTCCACGCCTGGCAGGCGGAAGTCAGGTGCCTTCTCGCCGATCTCGAGCGTCTTGGCCCCCGGCTGCGCCGACGAAGCCAAACCTGCCATCAAGACTGTTACCACAACCGCACCCGTAATCTGCCTTCTATACTTGCTCATCTTAGGACTCCTTATCATCTGCTACTGTCAGCCGTTTGTTTTACTATAGTGCTCCCGATCGAGATTTTCCGTTTTTGCACGGGTAAGTGGCTTAATATCAACAGGTTATGGTTCTGGCCGCTGGCCGCGGGAATTTACTACCCTGAAGGGTATAACCTATCGTCCTGTCCCTTTCCAAGGATCCTCCGCAGAACGCTCATCAGCGTTGGCGGCTCGAAGTAATTCTCCGCCAGCCGTAAATACACAGTTGTCCGCTCCGATATTCTGGCCTTTCCGGGCATCTTTGACAACAGAAACTCAGCTTGCTCACCCTGGCCGGCTGCAAACGAGAATACCAGATTCAGGCCCGAAGTGACAATGCTTTTTATGCCAAGAGCGCTCGCCTTGATCCTTAGCTCGGCCAAATCCAGCAGCAGGGCGACCTCGTCCGGCACCGGCCCGTAGACGTCCGCCAGCTCACTCTTTATCTGTTCGAGGTCTCCGTTGCCTCTGGCCACGGCGATCTTGCGATAGACATCCATACGGTGCCTGTCGATCGGAACGTAGTTCTTCGGAATGTACGTTGCAAAACCCAGATCCAGAACCGCCGTTGGTATGGACTCGAGAGGCTCGTTTTTCAATCTTCTGACGGCGTCGGCCAACAATTCGCAATACATCTGGTAGCCCACCGTCTGGATATGCCCCGACTGCTTGGAGCCCAATATGTTGCCCGCCCCGCGGATTTCCAAATCTCGCAGAGCGATCCTGAAGCCCGCCCCCAGATGCGAGTATTCCTCGATAGCCTTTAGCCGCTTGGCTGCTAACGGCGTAATCGGCCGTGACATCGGCAGCAGCATATAGGCATACGCGCGATGTTTGTACCTGCCCACTCTGCCGCGGAGTTGGTGCAGCTCGGCCAGGCCGAACCGATCGGCGTCGTTTATGAGAATTGTGTTCGCGTTCGGAATATCCAGACCCGACTCGATGATCGTAGTGCACACAAGCACATCGGTCCGGCCGGTAACAAACTCTATCATCGCATTTTCGAGTTCCTTCCTGGACATTTGTCCATGTGCGATGCCGATCCTGGCGTCACCAGCGAGTTTGCGGATTTCCCAGGCCCTTTTGTCGATCGACTTGACCCGGTTGTGCAGGAAGAACACCTGGCCCTGACGGTTTAGTTCGCGATAGATTGCCTTTTTGATGAGCTGATCGTTGTAGGCGGTAACGGTTGTGACTATGCTTCGTCTGTCCAGAGGGGGAGTCCCCAGCGAGCTTATGTCACGCAGTCCCAGCAGCGACATGTGCAGCGTCCTTGGAATCGGTGTGGCCGTCATCGTGAGAATGTCAACGTTGACTCGCAGCCTCTTGAGCTTTTCCTTGTGCTCGACTCCGAACCGCTGCTCCTCATCGATTATCAGCAACCCCAGGTCTTTGAATCCAACATCACCGCTCAGAAGACGATGTGTTCCGATCAGTACATCGACCCGTCCGGACTTGGTCCGTGCTATTATATCTCTTGCCTCTTTCGTCGTCTTGAAACGGTTCAGAACCTCGATGCAGACGGGAAAATCCGCGAACCGCTCGGTGAAGGTCCTGCCGTGCTGAACGCACAGCACCGTAGTAGGCGTCAGGATGGCAACCTGTTTGCCGTTGTCGATTGTCTTGAATGCCGCACGCATTGCAAGCTCGGTCTTGCCGTAGCCCACGTCACCGCAGAGCAATCTGTCCATCACAATTGCCTGCTGCATATCCGCTTTGATCTGCCCGGCCGCAGTAGTCTGGTCGGGTGTCTCCTGATAGGGAAAGGACTCTTCGAATTCCACCTGCCAGTTAGAATCTTTCCCGAACGCAATTCCGCCCGCCGCCTGGCGTCTCGCCTGGACATCGAGCAGATCACAGGCAAGATCGCGGACGGATTGCTCGACTCTCTCTTTCTGCTTGAGCCATCTCTTGGATCCGACCTTGCTGAGCTTGGGCCTTTTCGGGCTGGTTCCGATGTACTTCTGTACCAGCGCAATGTTGCGCACCGAGACCTGGATCTTCGCCTTATCGGCATATTCGATCGTAAGGTACTCGCTGGCGCCGCCCTCTTCCTGTATCGTCTTCACACCTGAAAATCTGCCGATGCCGTAGGAGGCGTGGACGACGTAGTCACCGGCCTCCAAATCGCCGAGCGTATCTACAGGCGACGTCGCCCGCGCAGGCCTGCGCCTTCTTCTAAGCGCATATTGTCCAAACAGCTCGTGATGACTGATAACAATCGTATCGAGCGAATCAACTACAAAGCCCTGGTGGATGAATCCCAGCAGCAGCTTGAGCCTGGCCGGGACTCTGCCGGCTATGTCTCGCACGATCTCTCCGACGCGTTTGATCTCGGCCGAACTCTCGCAGTAAAGCTGGACTTCTTTGCCTTGTTTTGCCTCCTGCACCAGTTCCTCGAGCGCTGCCTTGTGCCCCGCCCAAACGGATGTTGCCTTGTGCTGGAACTGCTGAACGCTCTTGATATCCAACTTGACAAAATCGCCTGCGCTCGCCGTGGCGAATCTGCAGATGTGGAGCTGTTTGAAATCAGACGCCGCCTCGTAAATATCTGCCCAGCTATAGAGCCTGCTCGCGTCCTCGGCCCTGTCCAGGAACACCTTCGCAACTTCCTCGACCTCACCCGGCTCTTCGAAGACTATAATTGTCTCTTTCGGCAGGACGTTTACGAGAAGCTCTCTCTGCTTTGCCGAGGTTCCGCACACGGCCGAGATTATCCGCAGGCTCTTCATCTGTTTGCTCGAGCGCTGCGTGTCCAGATTGATCTGGCGGACACTCTCGATGGTGTCACCGAAGAATTCGATCCTTACCGCCGCGGCATCCTGTCCGGACGCATCGGGTCTCTTGTCCGACGAGGCCTTCTCGTTGATCAGGGGGGCATAAATATCGACGATCCCGCCGCGACGCGCAAACTGGCCCGGCAGGTCGACTCTTTCGGTGCGTTCGAATCCGTTCTCAACCAGCCACTCGACCACATCTTCAGGCGGCACGTTTCTGCGGACTTCCAATCCGAGACTGCCCTCCTCTATCGCCTCGGGTCTCGGTACCGGCTGGCAAAGTGACTGGACCGACGCCGGTACGAGAAAATCGCCCGCACCCAGTCGAGACACAAGCATAAGTCTTTGTGCCCTGATCTCGTCGGTTGCATCCGCCAGATCCTCCTCGCCCTCCCAGGCGCCGAAGGCTTCGATCCTTTTGCCTGTGAAGGTGTGCAGATCGTCGGCGGCCTTGTCGGCGTCGTCGATGTGCGGACGCACGTATAGAATCGGTCGGCCGGTCTTTTCCGATACGTGAGCAACCAACAGTGGTCCGAACGATCCCCAGGTTCCTTCGACCCTGACCGCCTCGGCGGCGCCGGCATTTTTGAGTCCAGAGATTATCTGCTGAACAGCTTTGTCGCGCCCAAGATTCACGCTGTCATTGTACGCCAGAGCGAACCAGGAGACAATAGCGGAGAGCGTAGGGTGTATAACGGGTAGGATGGGTCCGCCACAGGCGGATTGCCCATGCTGTCAATTCCGCGCGACACAGACTGCACGGGCAGTCCCGGCGCGCCGGGATCTCAATCTTACTTTCGATCGCTTATTGCGCTGAGAATCTTCTTCTTACTGCTCTCGAACGCCAGTCTGTCAATCCCCTCCAGGATTTCCCGCTCGGCGGCACTGCAAAAATCCGGATTCTCAATGAGCGTCAAGAGCACCTCTTCCTTTCCGCTATCGAAGGAAAGCAAGTCCTTCGCGCGCAGCGATACGTTCATATCCCTTCTTTCTTTCCGAATTGAAGGACAGCTTGCCGATGGCGTCAATCTCCGCAATCGTCGCATCCGAGCCCCCTCGATGCGCCCGCTTTTCTTCGCTGACAAAAACAATACAGCCTCCCACGCACAACATCGATACAACCAACTCGACAACAATCAGGCTATTCCTCATCGTTCAAGCATCCCCACATAAAACCCAATTCTCACTGCTACGACCATCGCACACAGTATCAAACTCAATAGACCTCGTCAAATGCCATTATCCACTCGGTGAAAACCAGCATTAGAAGGAATATCCGGATGTTTTGCCTGGAAATCCGTTAATAAATATTGTATCATGTGCAATAGACGGAGAGTGAAAAGTGGCCCCTCTGTCACGGTGAAACATTGTCTGCAACCCGATCAGGTTTTTCATTGGGTTTGGAAAAACTACCATGACAAAATTCAGGCTCCTTCGGCCAATAGTTGTCATAGTGCTCATTTCAGGCATTAGCCAAGTGCCAACTGAAGCAAATGAATCGTCCAGGCGTTCACGCAGTTACCTGTCGTCGTTTATCGACCACTGGGTTGAGCTTCCGAACCCGAGTCTGAGTTCGGTCCTGGGCGAGCCAAATGAGTCGTCTATCAACGAGGAGGCATTGTTCGCGACTCATTCATTCAGCGACGCCGGCATAACGTACAACGTCGAATTGTACTATCGTGAGCTTGACAGCCGAATCAGGATAAGAGCTCTCGTCGGGGATCGGGAACTGCGCGGGCTCTTTAACCGCTTCTATCAACCGTACCCGAATCGTCAAATGTGGATCTTCGTCACAAGAGAAGACAGTAGTCCAGAGATGAGCTTCAGTTTCGGATACCTGTCATTGAAAGAATCGTCCGTCAACACAGATGCCGTTTACGACGCCATAGAGGCGTTCGCCCGACAGGCTTTTCCACAGGTGGACAATTCTCGGATATCCGTCGACCGGCCGCCGGGCCTTCTCAAGAAGACATGTATAGCTTTACTGGACAACATCTATCTCGTCAACGAAGAGGGGCAAGCGGATCCGTTCACATTGGAGAATCTGCGAGTCGCTTATAACAGGGAAGGTATAAAAGTCGAAAATCTCAGCGATCTCGAACGAATCGGGCGCAGCCTGATCCAAGCTGAGGAGGGTGAGAAGAATGAACCGTCCAATTATGAGACCGTCAATTATGACACCGTGTTGATCTCGGACGTTAATGAAATTCCCGGCTACAGCCGTCGCCCTCTGGATCCAGTGGATGAAAGGAAGATCACTGGGCCGCGGTCCTTCAGCAAGGGCCAGACCAATTATTGGAGTTGTTATACGTACAAGCGTATTGGAGGAATCGTTTCGCAATACACGTTTGGATTCGCGGGCGGACAGCTTAGCGTCGCGGACAAGCTAATCCTGGGCCAAAGAATAGGTAGTGCTGTGTTTCAGGGTCCTTCAGCAACTGTGCGACGGCAAGGCTCGACTCCTCGGAGTATGAATAGCTCGAGTCGAAAGAAAAGAGATGGTGAAACTCTGTCAAAGGCTCCCGCGGTGACAAGGATGACATTGCTCGAAGCGGTTAAAGCCGGTAGCGTCGATCAGGTTGGAAAGTTTATCTCCTCTGGTGCTTACGTCAACTCCAGACAGAAGTTTGGCTACACAGCGCTGCATTATGCCGCATGGGGTGGGCATAAGGATATTGCAGAACTCCTTCTTGCCAAAGGAGCTGACGTGAACGCCGCCACATGGCTGGGCGACACCCCGTTGCACTCGGCGGCAGAGAGGAACCGTCATGATATCGCCGCACTTCTGATTTCTGTCGGCGGCAACGTCAACGCAAAGGGTAGCTTCGGCCGCACACCACTACAGCATGCAGCACGACTTGGAAACAGGAAGATAGCACAACTGCTGCTCGCCAATGGCGCCGAGGTAAACGACCGGGACGACGGACATGATTCGCCTCTGTATGGAGCCGCACAGGGCGGTCATGCCGATGTGGCGGCGCTCTTAATTTCAAGCGGCGCCGATTTGGGGTCGAAATATCGCGGTGGCCTCACTCCCCTGTACCGGGCTGCAGAGGAAGGCCACAAAGACGTAGTGAACCTTCTTATAGCCAGCGGCGCCGACATCAACGTTATGAGTAAACGTGGTGAAGCGCCGCTGCACGTTGCTGCCGAGCAGGGACACGCGGAAGTCGTTGAATTGCTCATAGAAAAGGGAGCAAATGTCAACGCAATGGGAGATGCGACGAGATACGCAAATCCTGCGCCTCTGCATAGGGCGGCACGGTACGGCCGCTTGAGTGTCGCGCAACTTCTTATCGCCAAGGGCGCCGATGTCAACGCAAGCGACGACCATGGTGAAACGCCGTTGTTTCAGGCAGTTTTTTGGGGTAGCAAAGAGGTAGCCGAGTTGTTGATCGCAAAAGGCGCTGATGTCAATTTGAAACAGAACATTAGTAAGCCACCCCTGCACAAGGCGGTCGAATGCGGCGACATGGAAATGGTGAGGCTCCTCGTCGAAAATGGTGCCGATGTCAATGCAAAGAACACGCAAGGCAAAACTCCGATTGACCTCGCACGCGACAGAAAACACCAAGAGGTTGTGGAATTCCTTCTCTCCAAATGACCTGCTGATCTGTGACTTGCTCGCTGCTGTTTCGTAACCCAAGATCAGAGGCTCTTCTTTGACCACCTTTCAGCTAACTCAAGGAACGCTCGCGCCGGGCCAGGTCCATTTTGCAAGATCATCGCTCCAGGCGATCGCCAGGCTAGCGCGGCCGTGGGCTCGATGGGCCCTCAGCCCTTCTTTCGAAGAGCCGTGGAAGAACATGATGTACCTGTCCACCGACTCCTCTT
>LJTR01000448.1 GCA_001303465.1 Phycisphaerae bacterium SG8_4 | reverse complement strand
AAGGCGTACCCCTCGCGTCCGGGCTGCTGATAGAGGACGCCGTCAAATGATGTGGCGTCATTGTGATTATCGCTCTGATCGTACAGTATCCCGCTTTCCTCCTCGAACTTCCACCAGCCCACAAGATCGGGGTCGGCAGCGCCGGCCGTGCTCGTCAGAGCCAAGCCGAGCATCAAGACAAAAAATGTCGAACAGGTCAGTTTCTTGCACATATTGATCCTCCTTCACTTGATTATGTTAAAACAATTATTGCCGCTGGTTTATCCGATAGGAATGCCAGAAGATGACATTTCCTCGACTCGAAGCTACCTCCTTCTTGCAGACCCGACGAGCACCTTTCAGTCAAGAGCACACAAACACGCGGCGGGCCACGCAAAATGCGCCTTTTCGCAATACGACTAATCTACAAAGCATGATTAAACCAATTTGTACCACATCGGCACCGCCTATGGCAAGGCAATCACCGCACCGCACACGCAGACGGGGCCTGTGCCGAGCCAGTCAACGCACGCCCCGAAGTGATCGACATCCATCCTGCAGAGCCTACCGCACGAGCTTTATGTCGTCAAAGTACAGTGTCCCTTGACCGCCGCCTGCCGCCGGCGCGTTCTTGGTGCCGACACCGACAGTAATCGTGCTCACATTTGCCAGGTCCACGCCGAAAACCGCCAGGTCGATGATCCACTCGTTCCAGGTGGAAAGCTGCGTAGCGGCCGGATCATCGTGATAGACCGGTCCCGGCGCGCCGGGATTGAGAGCAACATATATCCGGTCGGGAGAGTTGCCCGAATCGCCGCGGACCCACAGTGACAATTTCGCAACACCTTCGGCGGTCCAGTCAGTCTTGGCCAGCGTCAAGGTCGCCTCCGAGGTCTTGCCGGCATTGTCATAGCGATAGATCATGGATTGGATACCGCCATGAACGATGCCCGTCTCGGCATAGGGCGGCATATCATTTCCTACCAGCGCACCGTTGGTCGTGGTCCCGAAGCCGTCGATCCACTTGTCGAATATCCTGTTGAGGCCCGGCTCGCCGGGCGCCGGATCGATATCGTCATAGGATTCGAAATTATCCACAATCAGATAGTCCGGCACGGTGAACTTCCAGAGCGTTCCGGCAAGGACGGTTCCGTCGGCCTCGATCTCGTCGACGCGCCAGTAGTAATCACCACCTCCAAACTCGACAAGAGAAGCCAGTGACAGGCTTGTCCCGGCTTGATTGCCCTGAAACTCCGGCGAGCTATTGTCGGCGCCGGCGACGGCATCACGCTCGGTGCCGAGGTAGATATCATGCGAGACAGCCGAATCGCCGGCCGACCAGCTTAGCGAAGAAATGTCACGGATATCAACGAGAGCGAGCCGCTCTGGTACGGGACTGCCGGCCAGCCTCTTGTTGCCGAGCATCAATTCAGCGATCTGTTCGGCCGTCAATGCCGTGCTGTAGAGGCGCACGTCGTCCATTATGCCTCTGTAGGGGCTGGCGCCGTTGGGATGACTGCCCAACGTAAACTCGGTTACGCCAGTCATGGCCCTGGTCATGCCGGTTGCGCTGTGCCAGAGCTCGCCGTCGAGATATATCTCCTTGACGCCGGTCTCGGCGTTCTTGACGAACGTCCAATGGCGCCAGTTGCCTCTGTATTGGCCCGGCGAGGCGGGCGCGTAGATGCGATCATAGTCGTCGCCGGCAGTCTGGCCCGAGTCGAAGTAGACGTTGCCGCCCCAGGGAACATGGGCAGAGAATACCCTTGAGCCGCCTGCAAACGCGCCGAAGTTGAATGTGTCCGGCACGCCAGCCGGATCTCCATACGTCCACATCGCAAGCGTTGCCTGGTTTGCGATCGTGGACCACGCTTCGGCTGGTATGTGCACGGAGGTGACGCCGGCCATGTCCATTGCACGGGCGTGATATCCATCTACCCACACCGGGTCAGCCGCGCTCTGGACCCTGCCGTGGTTGCCATGACCGGACCAGTCCACGGCCGTCAGGCCCTCGCCCTCATCGAACGTCCACCAGCCAACCAGAGTCGGGTCCGTGATCTCGAGTTCGGGTACGGTCTGAAAGCTCCAGACGTCGCCTTCGTGCGTCTCGAGGCCATCGAACTCGTCAACCCGCCAGTAATAGGTCTTGCCGGACTCAAGCGTGCCGGGAGAGTACGTGGTCGCCTGCTGCAGCACCGCACCGACTGCATTGGTGACCTCGTCGAGATTATCACCGAAGTACACCTGGTGCAGGCTCGCACCAAACCCGGCCGTCCAGCTCAGCGCAGTATCGGTAAGCACAAAATCTATGCCGTCGGCAGGGACCGAATCGTAGGCTGTCCTTGGTGGAATCCAGAAGCTCCAGACGTCGCCCTTCCAGGGGCTGTTGGGCTCAGCCTCGTTGACCTCGTCGACTCGCCAGTAGTAGGTAGTGCCCGGCACCAAACCGTCCGGATACGGAAATCCGACAAAGCCGGCAACGAGGTAGGTCGTCATCTGGTTGCCCCGGAACACCGGCGAATCGTGCGTGGCGTCGTTGACATCGTCAAAACTGTCGCCCAAATACACATCGTGTGAGACTGCGAAGCTTCCCGGTGACCAGCTCATGTTCACCCAGGTGTCTTCATAGAGCGCTCCGTCCTCCGGAGTGGGACCCAAAGCATATGGATATCCCACACCGCCTTCCATCGCGGCCAGAATCTCCACCTCCGTCAGTGCGTGGTTGTACACGCGGACCTCGTCGATAGCGCCGTTGAAGTAATGGGAACTGCCGTCGCGATGACCGATTCGCAGTGGAAGCCCCGGAGGAACGAGGGTCCCTGTCTGGGCCTGTTCCAACACCAGCTCTCCGTTCACGTAGATTCGTGCATTGGAACCATCCCAGGTCGCAGCGGCGTGCAGCCATTGGCCCGGCGCTACAGCACCGTTTGGTGCTGACTGCGTGACGTGTCCACCATCCAAAGAAAGGGTGAAGTACAGAAAGCCGCCTGCTCGATTGACAAACAACCCGTAATTCTCCCATGGACCGTTCTGCTGGCCGTTTGCGAGGATGGCCAGCCAACCGTCGCCGGCATCGATCCAGTTTATCCAGGCAGCCACTGTCACGTTGGTGTCGGTATCAAGGCTACTCGAGGCAGGCACTTCTACATAATTGTCCTGTCCATTGAAGTGAAGGCCAGGTCCATATTTGCCCTCACCCCGGGTCGCCCCATTGATGGTGCCGTCGTTGCCGTTGCCGCTTAAATCGAAGACAATGTCCCCGGAACCCTCGTTGAACGACCAGTAGGCCACGAGTTCAGCCGAAACATTGGCGGCCATTCCCAGCACGATGGCAAGAGAGATTAGAAAGATAAGTTTCTTGCACATGGTAATCCTCCTTCAAATGAAATTATACCCTTCAGGGTAATAAACTACCGCGAGCAAAACCATAGCCTGTTGTTGTAAAGCCACTTGCCCGCGCAAGAACGCGAATTTTCGATCAGGATCACTATAGTAGCAACGGTTCTAGCGGTCGGCTCGTTCAATTGAAATCTACAGAGATGAGTCTCTCGATTCGGCGCTACCTCCTTCGTTCCAAGGCCCGATACGGATGGCCGGCTGGAAAATCAATGCTGAAGCAATCTGCAGGTATTTCGCCCAAAGAGAAGATCAATACCTGCGAATGCCACACACGTTGTTTATAGCAGATCAATCGTCTTGCGGTCAAGGAAAATCTTCAGATCAAATCAATGGAAAGGGGCCTGTACCGTATCAAATCAGTACAGGCCCCGAATCTCAAACACTGCGGCCGCAGTTTGACGGGCCGCTGCCAACGGTTCTTTTCTACCGAATCAGTCGAATGTCGTCGAAGTACATCTGGCCTGTCCCGCCGCCAGAGGGGCTATCCTTTGTGCCGATTCCAATAGTAATCGTGTTGACATTGGTCAGGTTTACGCCTGAGAATGCCTGAAGGTCGATCACCCACTCGGTCCAGTCGGTTATCTGCGTCGCAGCAGGATCATCGTGGTACGCCGCCGCCGTGCCATTAAGCGCTACAAACATGCGCTCGCCGGCATTGCCCGAACTGCCTCGGAACCACAACGACAATTTCGTGACGTCTTCGGCCGTCCAGTCGCGCGGCCAGACCAACGTCAGCGTTGCTTCGGACGTCTTGAGGTTATTGTCGTACAGATACGGCATCGACTGGGCGCCGCCATGAACAATAGTCTGCTCAGCATAAGGCGGCAGATCGTTGCCTACCAGGGCGCCGTTTGTTGTGGTCCCAAAGCCGTCTATCCAGTTGTCGAATATCCGGTTGCTGTTCGGATCAGGCGGATCGATATCATTGTAGGACTCGAAGTCATCCACTAGCAGAAAGTCCGCCGTCGCAAAGGTCCAGACCAGACCTTTGACAGTCTTGTCCGGATAGACCTCATCCACGCGCCACGCATAGCTGCTGTCCCAGGCAAGTCCTCCCGGATCATGACGGGTGAGGCCGTGGTGGCGCTGCCGACAGCGTCGGCATCGGTGCCGAAGTACAGCTCGTGCGAAGCGGCCGTTTCTGCGGCCGTCCAGCTCAGTGTCGCGTTGATCTGCACGTCTACCGCGCCGTTAGCCGGCTCTGGATTGCCCACGGCGCCCGGAGTCGTGAAGGCCCAGACGTCACCTTTGTGCGTCTCGACTGCGTCGAACTCGTCGACGCGCCAGTAGTATACCTTCTCCGGTTCCAGCACAGCCGGACTGTAACTGGGCATTGCTACGGGCGGCCCACCCGTGGCGTTGTCCACATCGTCAAAGTTGTCACCGAAATAGACCGTGTGTATTCTTGCGCCAAATCCCGGCGTCCACGTTAAGGTCGCGTCCAGCTCTACAAACTCGGCTCCGTCCGCAGGGTCGGGGCTGTAAGCCGTCCTGGGTGGTATCGAGAAGCTCCAGACATCGCCCTTCCAGGGACTGTCCGGCTCGGTGTCATTGATCTCATCGACTCGCCAGTAATAGGTTGTCCCCGGAACGAGACCGTCTGGATAGGGAAATCCAGGAAAGCCGGCGACGAGAAACGTGCCGGTCTGGTTGCCCCGGAATGCCGGCGAGTCGGCAGTGCCCGCACTGACGTCGGCAAGATCTTCGCCTAAGTACACATCGTGCGAAACGGCGTAACCCCCGGGCCTCCACGAGAGGTTCACCCACGTGTCTGCATACGAAGCCCCGTCGGCCGGATCCGGCCCCACGGCGTACGGCCACGGCCCTATTGGGGTTTCCATCACAACTACGACTTCGGCTGCCGAGAGGGGTCTGGTGTAAAGGCGCACGTCACTCAGATAGCCTTGCCACTTCTCATTGTTGTTTGTGAAGTCGCCGCCAAATCCAAAAGGATTTTCATCGATAGTTTTCGAAATCGTGTTGGTTCCCGATTCAACGCCATTGCGGTAATAGGTCAGATTCGGCCCATCTTTGGAAATAACGTGATGGACCCACTCGTCGAGCGGGATGGAATTGTAGTTAATGCCTTCTGCATAGCTGCCGTCTTCGTTGTAGAACTCAAACCTCGTCGGCGTGAACTTAATGAACTGAAGCGGCGCTGCCGTGCCACCGTAGCGGTTGCCTAAGATCGTATCATTGTTGGTGTCTTGACCGGTAGGTTGGAGGGCCCAGAACGCCCATGTGAAGTCGTTGTCCATGCTCATGAACGGAATGGTCAGGTCGGTGCTTACAACTGCGCCGCTGCCGTCGTCACCGTTGAAGCTCATGACCATGCCGCGCTCCGGGTCATCGACCCAGACTGAGCCACCATCGCCCAGACCACCGCTGTCTGCGTTGCGGATAGTCCCATTGTTGCCGGACCTGGATAAATCGAACGCGGTGTTTCCGGAGCCTTCATTCAAGGGCCACCAGCCAATAAGATCAGGGTCGGCAGCGCCGGCGACGCTCGTCAGAAACAAGCCGAGCGTCAGAACAACAAAAAGTGAATGAGTCAGTTTTGTACACATGGGAATCCTCCTTCAAAAAGAGTCAATAATAACGGTTCTTGTGCTTGAAGCACTCAGTAAGGATATGTCTGAATCATTCTATCTCGATTCTGCGCTGCCTCCTTCCCTGCAAGGCCCGCTGGGGGCCGTTAATCAAGGGCTCTCAATCCTGCGACGAACCACTACAAGTTCGCCCTCTCCAGAGAGCCGTCAACCTGAACTTCACCGTATAATTTATATCACATTTTGCCCAGCAACAGCAAGAAAAATCCGTCGAACAGTTTGGAAAGGGGACCCCGGCCAGGATCTATCGGTGCAGAGGCCCCAAATCCCGTCAATTCGGCCTTCAGACGCATCCTCGGCCGATCGGTCTGCAGTCCGTCTCTTCAAGCGCTCTTTCCTGAGACTACCGGTACAATCGAATGTCGTCAAAGTACATTTTACCTGAGCCACCGGCAGAGGGACTATCTTTAGTACCGAGGCCAAGGGTAATTGTATTAACAATGGCAAGGTCAGCGCCCTGATCGGCAAAGCGCGACAGATCGATAATCCAATTGTTCCACCCGGGCATCTGCGTTACGCTCGCGTCATCATGATAGACCAGGGCGGTGCCATTTAGAGCAACGAACATCCGCTCGGCAGAATTAGCCGAATCGCCCCGGAACCATACTGAGAGCTTAGTGACGCCTTCTGCGGTCCAGTCTCTCGGATAGACTAATGTCAGCGTCGCCTCGGAAGTCTTGAGATTGTTGTCGTAGGAGTACGGCATCGACTGGGCACCGCCGTGAACAATAGTCTGCTCGGCATAAGGCGGCAGATCGTTGCCGACCAAAGCACCGTTTGTCGTGGTCCCAAAGCCGTCTATCCAGTTGTCGAATATGCGATTGCTCGCCGGGTCA
>LJTR01000042.1 GCA_001303465.1 Phycisphaerae bacterium SG8_4 | reverse complement strand
GCTTAAGTCTTCCAACCAGACCTTCGACCGTGTCGGATAGCTCCGATCGGGCGCCAGTGACGCCCAACAGCGAGACCGTGTAGATAAAGCCCGTTGCTTTCGAGGCTATCAACTGCATTCTCTCTTCTCTGGTGATTGGAGTCACCATAAAGACGGTGTCGAGACCAGCCGCCGAGGCCGGTTCGGTAATCTCATCGGCGTCATCGATGGACACATCCGCCACGAGGACGCTGTTGACGCCGGCTGCCGCGGCATCGCTGTAGAAGCGATCGCGTCCGTAATGATAGATCAGGTTGTAGTACATCAGCAGCCCGACGGGTATGTCCGCGTGGGCCTTGATCTCGCGAATAAGATCCAGAGCCTTCTCGCAGGTCATGCCTGCTTTCAGAGCGCGGATATCCGCTTTTTGGATGGTCGGCCCGTCGGCAATCGGATCGCTAAAGGGTATCCCCAGTTCCAGGATGTCGGCCCCGGCATCTATAGCCGCCTTGATCACCGCCAGTGAACCCTGGTAGTCGGGATCGCCCAGAACGAAAAAGGGAATGAGGGCAGCCTTGTCACGAGTCGCGAAGATGTCTTTGTACGTTTTCATGTGTTTCTCGTACTGCGTATTGAGTATTGCGCGGCGCACGACGCAATGCGCACGACGCACAACAGATCAAAACGAACCTATTCAGTTGTGCTCTTGTGATCCTGTGCGGCCTCCGGCCGGTACCGGATGAAGGCGTCCACGTCCTTGTCCCCGCGACCGCTCAGGTTGACAGCAACCACATCGTCGGCCTTGAATTGACCCGCCTGGCGCAACAACCACGCCACGGCATGGGCACTCTCGAAGGCCGGGAATATTCCGTCTTCACGGGCCATCAGCAGGAAGGTGTCAAGCACCTCCTCATCCATGGCACTGACATACTCGGCGCGCCCGATTTCCTTCAGGAAGCTGTGCTCGGGCCCTACGCCGGGATAGTCGAGCCCGGCACTGATCGAATGCGACTCAATAACCTGGCCGTTAGGGTCCTGCAACACATACGACCGCGCCCCGTGCAGGACTCCCACCTTGCCCTTCTGCAGGGTGGAGGCGTGCTTGTCGGTATCGAGACCGTAACCTCCCGCCTCGACACCTACGAGGCGCACCTCGGCATCGTCGATGAAAGCAGCAAAAGCTCCGATGGCATTGCTGCCGCCACCCACACAGGCGGCCACCACGCTGGGCAAGCGCCCCGCCTGCTCCAGACACTGGGCCCGCATTTCCTCGCCAATGATCTTCTGGAAATCCTTGACGATGACCGGATAAGGATGGGGGCCGGCCGCGGTTCCGAACAGGTAGAAGGTGTCATCCACATGTGCCGTCCAGTATCGCAGTGCATCGTTGATGGCATCTTTCAGCGTGCCGCTCGCTCCTGTCACGGGCACCACCTCGGCGCCCATCAACCGCATCTTCTGGACATTGGGCATCTGTCGCTCGATATCGGTTGTGCCCATAAAGACCTTGACTTCCATCCCGAGCATTGCGCCGATTGTCGCCGTGGCCAGGCCGTGCTGGCCGGCGCCGGTCTCGGCGATGAGCTTGTGCTTGCCCATGTGTTTGGCCAGCAGTCCCTGACCCAGTCCGTTGTTGAGCTTGTGGGCGCCGCCGTGCATCAGGTCTTCGCGCTTGAGATAAACGTGACATCCCACGCGCTCGCTAAGGGCACCGCTGCGATAAAGCGGCGTCGGTCGTCCGGCATAATCTCGGCCAAGCTGATTCATCTCCGCCTTAAAGTCGTCATCGTCCCGCAGGCGATAAAAGGCCTCTTCCAGTTCCTCCAGCACGGGTATCAAGACTTCGGGCACATAGAAGCCGCCAAAGTCACCAAATCTACCCTTATGTTTCATAGTCACTTCCTCGTATCTGACACCAGGTGCAAATCCGAATATCTAAACTCTAAATCCTAAACAATATCTAATGAGCAAAATTCTAATGACAAGAAACAACAACTTTGGACAATTTGTGCATTGGAATTTCGAATTTGTTCAGTATTTGGATATTAGGATTTATCCTCTTAAGTGTCTTATATTGTCGAACAGTTTCTTCATCTTATTATGGTCTTTCTTGCCCGGCTCGGCTTCGATGCCGCTGCAGACATCGATCCCGTAAACTCCGAGTTCGACCGCCGCGGCCGCGTTATCGGGATTTATACCGCCAGCGAGGAAGACTCGCTTGCCCATGTGCCCGATTACGTTCCAATCGAAAGTCGCTCCCGTCCCGCCATATTTGTCAGGACAGAAGGCATCCAGCAAGACAGCGTCTGTGAAGAAGGCATCCGCCCTTTCGACATCCTCCTGGTCTCTTACGCGTATCGCCTTCATTGTCTTCACATTGTGCAACATGAGCGACCTGCAGAACTCGGGAGTCTCGTCGCCGTGCAGTTGGATCCAGTCCAATGGGCAGACGTCGGTCGTCTCGCGGATCTGGTCAATCGGCGCATTCACGAAAATGCCGGCTGTGTCTATGAACGCCGGCAGCCTGTCTACCATGTCCCCAGCTTCCTCAGGCGTCACGAACCGGGGGCTCTCTGGAAAAAAGTTAAAACCCAGCAGGTCCGCACCCATATCCATCGCCGCCGCAGCGTCCTCGTAATTGGTAATACCACAGATTTTGACTTTCACTATCAGCATATTTGCAGCGCGCAGGCTCAGTTATAAGTCGCCGCAGGTGTCTTATCACTTGTTCGAAACTTCGATCAGTTTGGCCAGGCAATCCTGGGCGCTGCCATCGCTGATCGAGGCCTCCGCCAGCTTCAAGGCCGAGACAAAATCTTCAACCAGACCGCCCGCTATGATCGCCGCCGATGCGTTTAGAACGACAATGTCCTTTGCAGATCCCGTCTCTTTACCGCTCAAGATGTCTTTGACGATCTTTGCGCTTGCCCTGGCGTCGCCAACTTTCAACTTCTCTATATCGGCCTTTTCGATGCCCAGCTCTTTCGGATTCAACTGCTTGTGCGTAATCTTACCGCCGCTCAGCTCGGCGATCTCAGTAACCGAACTCGTGCTGATCTCATCCAGTCCTTCACTGTGGACCACCATTGCGTACCGGGCGCCGAGCATGTTGAGCGCTTCGGCCATCATCTGCATCAGCCCTTGTTCGGCGACGCCCAAAACCAGAGACGGCACCGCTGCGGGATTGGACAAAGGTCCCAGGATGTTAAACACTGTTCTAAAGCCTAGACTTTTGCGTATCGGCTGAACGTACTTCATCGCCGGGTGGAACACCGGCGCAAACATGAAACCGATGCGAGCCTGCCGTATGCATTCGGCCACTACTTGGGGGCCCGGGTCTATTCTGACACCAAGCTCGGCGAGCACGTCCGCCGAACCGCATTTGCTGGTGATCGCGCGATTGCCATGTTTGGCGACGTGCACCCCCGCTCCGGCTGCGACCAGAGCCGCCGCCGTCGAGACGTTGAATGTCTTGACAGCCGCTCCGCCTGTGCCCACAACATCGACTATGTTCTCGATGCCGGGCTCGACTCTGACAGAGTGGCTACGCAGGGACTTGGCCAGTCCCGCCACTTCCTGCGCCGTCGGTCCCTTAACGCGCATCGCCGTCAGAAACGCCGCAATCTGAGCCTCGGGAACCTCGCCGGCGAAGACCACATCCAGCAAGCTCGTTGCCTGGTCAAAGGCGAGACTTTCGCCCTTTAATAACGGATTGATGTATTCGATTATCGTCGCCATTATTAGCTCCTTACCGCACGCTATACGCTAATATTCTCTGCAATCGACAAGGCGTTTTCGATGATCCTGCCGCCCGCCGGCGTTAAGATGCTCTCCGGATGGAACTGCACGCCGAAGATCGGAAGCTCTTTGTGACGGGCTCCCATAACAATACCCTCGAACTCTGCGGTTCTCTCAAGGCAATCCGGCAACTCCAGCGCACAAAGGCTGTGATAACGCCCGGCCTGCAGGGGATTCTCAACGCCGGCAAAGACATCCTTTCCGTTATGCGTAATCCTTGATGGCTTGCCGTGCATCGGCTCGGGCGCGTGGCCGATCTTACCGCCAAAATACTGTACTATGACCTGATGGCCCAGGCACACACCCAGTATGGGCAGCTTGTCCTTAAAACAGCCCACCGCCGAGAGCGAAACACCCGCCGTATCAGGAGTGCCGGGCCCGGGCGAGATCACGAGCAAATCAGGCTCAAATTCCGCCGCCACTTGCTCAAGCTCTTCAATCGCCGTGTCGGCGCGGTAGACTCGGGCCAGGCAATTGCGCTTGCAAAAATCATCGACCAGATTATACGTAAAAGAATCGAAATTATCGATGAACAACACTTTTCTGCTTGTCTGTTCCATGGGATGTCAAGTCCTGTATTCTGTATCCTGCGTTCTTTCCTTCACTACCGCCCGCGAATCGCCCGAAGGCATGAATCTGCCTTGTGTTCGGTCTCCTCGAATTCGGTCTTGGGCACGCTATCGTGGACAATGCCGGCGCCGACTCGAATGTATGCCGTATGGTCTCTGACCTGCAGGCTCCGTATTGTAATGCAACTGTCGAACTGGCCGTCCACGGTCAAATACATCACCGCGCCGCCGTAGTAGCCGCGCTTGGTCTTCTCAAGCTGGCGGATTATCTTCATCGCTTCGATTTTCGGCGCGCCGGTCAGAGTCCCCATGTTCATTGTGGCCAGATACGCGCTCAGCGCGTCCAGTTCAGGCGCGAGCGTTCCCTTGACATTACTGACCAGATGCTGGACTGAGGCGTACTTCTCCACCGTCAGCAACTCGGTGACAACTCTGGTTCCCGGCGCAGCCACACGGGCAATATCGTTGCGGGCCAGATCGACCAACATTATGTGCTCGGCCAATTCCTTGCGGTCGAGCTTCAGCTCCGCTTCATACCTGAAATCCGTGTCCTGATCGATCGCCTCGCCCACCCTGCCTCGAGGTTTTGTGCCGGCTATCGGCCTGATCTCAACGTCGCGTTTTTCCGTCCCGCTTACACGCAGATTCAATTCCGGACTGGAGCCCATCAGTATCGTGTTGGGCGTGTTGAGATAAAACATGTACGGCGAGGGATTCAGATCCCGCAACCGCTTGTAAACGTCCAGCGGCTCATCCGGACAGGGCTCGGTCTTCGTCCTGCTCAAGACTACCTGGAAAATGTCGCCGTCAAGAATATGCCGCTTGGCGGTCTTGACCATCGCTTCGTAATCATTCTGATTGGTGTCTGTGGAGGCCGGCCGAATCGAGCCGGAAAAGTCGCTTGCCCGCGGGACATCAAAGCGTGCGAGATTGTTGTAGTAGTCGAAACACTCCTGAGCCTCGACTATCGCGGCCTCGCGATCGCCGTCAGTTATTATCACGTTGACGATCACATAACCCTGGCCCTGTTCATGGTCCATCAGGAAGATATTGTCGGCGAAATAAAGCTCGTAATCTGGATTACCCAACAGATCGTCTTCGTTTGCAGGCAGTCTCTCGAATTGATCTATGAAATCGTAGCTCAGAGCGCCGAGCAGTCCACACGTTACACGGAAGGGCTTACTGGCCAGCTTGAAAGCAAACGCCACGGCACGCAGAACGTCCATCTGGTTGGTCGCCTTGAGACGCGTCTGCTCGTCAACCAATTGTGATGGCTTTTCGATCCTTCCACTGATCTTCCCGGCATCGAATTCGACCGACTCACAGAAGTCGAAGCCGGACTGCTTTGCGGACAGGTATTCTATCATCCGGCGACCGGTCTTGCTCAGGGCCTTGATGGAGAACTCCGCACTGGTGCCTGTAAGATAGAGTGCAGGCCTGGAGGTCCCGAAGCTCAGGGCCGTATAACCGGCTAAGTGCTCTCGCGATTCGAACAGGCAGCAGTTCTTGGCCCGTCCGTAGTCGCTGACCTTGGCAAAGAAATCCACCGGCTCGGGCATTTCGATCCGCTTTACGATCGGCACGATTTGGCCCGGCTGGGCACCGACTATTATCTGTCTGTAGTCATCCATATTTCCACCTTTTATGGCAGTTTCTATTCTCAAATCGCCCAGAATACAAACAAAAAAAGCGGCCTGCGTTTTCGACAGGCCGCGTTTATCGCGAATCTAACAAATTGTGAACAGCAATCTACCGCTCGCCTGCCAACATTCTATCGGCTCGGCCACCACCAGTTACCAGTGTTTTTGCGGTTAACTTGCTTCATGATACAGACATTAAACCACGTTTCTTGACGTTTGTCAAGAGAAAAATAAAAAGCGTCTAAAATAAAAAGCACCGTTGCGGCGCGCGCCCTACAGTCCCGCAGCTTTGCGGAGCTTGGCTGCCATGTCGGTCTTTTCCCATGTGAAGGCGTCGCCCTTGCGCCCGAAGTGGCCGCCATGGGAGGTCTGGGCGAAGATCGGTCGAGCGAGCTTCAAATGGTTCACCATAGCCTTTGGGGTCAGTGGGAAAAGCTTTCTAACGATCCGGCTCAATTCCTGCTCGCACATTTTGGCCGTGCCTTCGGTGTCGACGAGTACGGAGATCGGCTCGGCAACTCCTATGGCGTAAGAGAGCTGGACCTCGCACGCATCAGCCAGGCGAGCGGCCACTATGTTCTTGGCGATGTACCGGGCCATGTAGCTCGCTGTCCTGTCGACCTTCGTCGGGTCTTTCCCGCTGAAGGCCCCGCCGCCGTGGCTGCCCCGTCCGCCGTAGGTGTCTACGATGATCTTGCGGCCAGTTAGACCGCAGTCGCCTTTCGGACCGCCAACGACGAATCTGCCGGTCGGATTGACATGGTAGATCGTATTCTTGTCGACGAGTCGCTTGGGCAAAACGGGAAGGACCACCTGTTCGATGATCTGTCTCTGGAGCTTGCGATATGCAATCGTAGGAGCGTGCTGCGTGGAGACCACAACCGTATGGATGCGTTTGGGCCTGTTATTCTCGTATTCGATGGTAACCTGGCTCTTGCCGTCCGGTCGCAGCCACGGCAGCTTCTTGCTCTGGCGCACCTTTTCCAGCCGGATCGTTATGGCATGGGCCAGTTGGATCGGCATTGGCATAAGTGCCGGCGTCTCCCTGCACGCAAAGCCGAACATCAGGCCCTGATCGCCGGCCCCCTGTTCTTTGTGCAGGCCCACTCCCTCGGTTACGCCCTGAGAGATGTCGGGGCTTTGATTGTCAATCGAAACAATTACCGCGCAGTCATCACCATCAAAACCTATGGTCGGGTCGTCGTAGCCGATTTCTTTGACTGTTTTTCTAACTACACCTGGGATATCGACATAAGCTTCCGTTGTGATTTCACCGGCCACGACCACCATGCCCGTTGTCACGAGTGTCTCGCAGGCGACCCTACTTTCGGGATCCTGAGCGAGCATCGCATCGAGAATCGAATCGGAAATGCAGTCGGCCACCTTGTCCGGGTGGCCCATCGTTACGGACTCGCTTGTGAAAAGATACTTGTCGCTGTCAAAAGAGTTGCCGCTCATTGGTTTTTCTGCCATTTGTGATTTACCTTTCTACGAACCATCGTTAATTGTCCAGTCATGTTTCATATATTTAACAGAATAACTTCCAATTTCAAGAAAAGATATGTCCTTTTGGGAAATATAGTTCGTGATGAAGTTTAGAGCGGCCCGGGTCACCGGCGGATGGCCCTTGAACTTCTTGTCCGTTGCGAACTTCTCGACAAACGCCCCGCCCCACGAGGACAATTCGAACATAGCCGACAAATACACCATTCGTTGTTCTCTGTCTATGGCAAAAGCCAGGCGGTTCGACAGAAAGCGTCTGACCTGGTCGTCGAGCTGTTTGCCAAGCCTGCGACCGTAATACGGTTCGTTGCGCAAAGGCGGGCTCGACAGACTGGCGCTGGTCAGAGCAAAAGATATCCTGGGATCATCGAACTGATCGCGAAAGAAACGCCTCTCCACTTCGGCAAAAGTGTACTGCTCGTCCATCACAAGGAATGTGTGCCCGCTGATCTTTCCCTCGATGTGCCTGACGTTTTGTGGCCCCCAGTAGACGGCGAGCACTCGAGACGAAGGTGTAATAGGATAATTGTCGACTACCACATTCAGCTTCTGGAGATTATACGTGTTGATCCAGAATGCGATCTTGTCGGCTTTGGGCCAGGACCTGTACCGACGGCGATCGAGCTTTCTGAATTCCTCCAGCACTGTTGTCAACTGATATTTGTTTCGCCTGAGTCGCCCATAGTCAACCATGCCGTGAGCATCGACAAAGGTCTTGAGTATATCAGCGCATTTGTCATGAAAAGACACAGTGACCCGTGGCTGTTGATCATCGGGCTCAGTCTTGACCGGCTCGGCGGGCCGGCAGCCGCCAACCAAGAAAGGAACCGCCAACGAAATTATAGGAACAACAAGGGCTTTAGCCACGTCAACCTTCCGAAACACAATCATATAACTCGCCAATTGCGAAGATTACCCATTTCTCTATTAGCATAGGGAATCGCCCTACAAATGCAACGATTTGTTGGTCGTTTTTGTCGCATTTTTATTCGCCGAAGTCGCCTCTGATGAGGAAAAAGAAAAACCTTGAAATCTCCTTTGCTTGAGCTTATATAGGGTTTCCCGGCTCAGACATTGTGTCAATGAAGCGTTCACTGTTGGTTAATTGAAAGGGCTATCTCGTGAGCAGTTTACAGGCATTGGATTGGATTGCAATCGCCATGTACTTCGGCCTTATTCTTGGTATAGCCTGGTGGGTCATCCGTAGGAACAAAGACACAGCCGACGATTACTTTCTGGCAGGCAGGAATCTCGGCTGGTGGGTGGTGGGCGCCTCCATCTTCGCCTCCAACATCGGCTCAGAACACCTGGTCGGCCTGGCGGGTTCCGGCTGCACCGACGGTGTCGCAATGGCCCACTACGAGCTGCACGCTTGGTGTCTGCTGGTTCTTGCCTGGGTGTTCGTTCCATTCTACGCGCGAAGCAAGGTCTTCACCATGCCGGAATTCCTTGAAATGCGATTCTCGCCCTCAGCCCGATGGGTGCTTTCGCTGATCTCGCTGATCGGCTACGTCCTGACTAAAATAGCCGTGGCGGTTTTCGCCGGCGGCGTAGTCTTTCGAACGCTTCTTCCGGAGGTGCACCTCGATCTGGGATTCGTCGAGATGGACAGTTTCTGGATAGGCTCGTTTCTGGTAATCATACTTACTGGAATCTACACAGTTCTCGGCGGCCTGAGGGCCGTCGTCTATACCGATGCGCTTCAGACCGTAGTGCTCGTGATCGGCTCGGCGTTGGTGACCATTTTCGGCCTAAAGGCACTGGGCGGCTGGGGCCAGTTGCGCGAGATCTGCGGCTCGGACATGTTCAATCTTTGGAAACCGCTCATACCCGAGGGCGTCGAAGGCACCTGGAAGCCGGTGCTGACCGAGACCAAGATCGCCTGGTACTTCAACGGCAACTATCCGTGGCTCGGCATGCTCTTCTGCGCACCGATAATCGGCTTGTGGTACTGGTGCACGGACCAGTACATCGTTCAGCGCGCCCTGGGCGCACCAAATGAGCGCGAGGCCCGAAGAGGAAGCATATGGGCCTCCTTCCTTAAGCTCCTGCCGGTTTTCATATTTATCATTCCCGGCATGATATGCTTTGCCCTGGCCAGCAGCGGCAAGGCCCCGGAGCTCCACGACGCCCTGTACACGGCAGGTGCCCTTGACAATGAGAAGAGCCAGGCTGCATTCCCGCTGCTGGTCAAGCACGCACTGCCCCCGGGCGTGCGGGGACTTGTTGTAGCCGGATTACTGGCCGCGTTGATGAGTTCCCTCTCTAGTGTGTTCAACGCCTCGTCAACACTGTTCACGATGGACTTCTACTCCAAACTAAAGCCGCATGTTTCACAGCACGAGCTGGTTTGGATGGGCCGTGTCGCTACCACAACGCTGGTCATCATCGGCCTGCTCTGGGTACCGGTGATTCAGGGAGCACGCGGCCTGTACCATTATCTGCAGAGTGTGCAGGGATATCTGGCGCCGCCGATCTTCGTGGTCTTCTTCCTAGGCATATTCAGTAAACGACTGAACGCAAAAGGATGCCTGGCCGCTCTGATCGTTGGGTTTATCCTGGGAGTGTTCCGCCTTGGAGTCGACACACCGGTTGCATTGAAAGACACCGAGACATTCGAGCGGCTTTTCGGGAGCTTCGATGGATACACTGAAGGCTCCTTCCTCTGGATCGTCAACAACATCTACTTCCAATACTACAGTGTATTCATATTCATTGTCTGTGTGATCGTAATGGTAGCGGTCAGTCTGGCGACCGCCCCGCCGCAATATGACCGGATCAGCGGCTTGACGTACGCCACTCTCAACGATGAACACCGACGTCAGTCGCGCGGCAGTTGGGATTGGCGCGATGTAGCAGCCTCCATTGTAGTGTTGGCCGTGATACTGGCGGCATATCTGTATTTCAGAGGCTGACGAGGGCTCGTTCTGGCTCGGATGTTCTTTCAGAAGATACAAGTAAGGACGGATTGATATGGCTTATGCGATTGGCTTGGATTACGGTACGAATTCGGTGCGCTGCCTGATCGTCGATGTCACAAACGGCGAGGAGGTGGGCAGCAATGTTCACGAATACGAAACTGGCGAAGCCGGCATAATTCTCGATGCGGCTGATCACAATCTGGCAAGGCAGAACCCGGCGGACTACATCAAGGGAATCGAGGTTACCGTCAAGGCAGCCAGCGCCGAGGCAAAGGAGAATAGCCCGGGCTTCGGACCGAACAAGATCATAGGAATAGGCATCGACACCACCGGCTCGACCCCCCTGCCAGTTGATAAGGACGGCACACCGCTGAGTATGCTCGATGAATTCAAGGACAATCCCAATGCCTGTGCCTGGTTATGGAAAGACCACACAAGCCACGCCGAAGCTGCTGAGATCACAGAACTGGCCGCGAAAGAACATCCCGAATACCTCGCCCGATGCGGCGGGACATACTCATCCGAATGGTTCTTCAGCAAAGTTCTTCATTGCCTTCGAACGGATCCGGCGGTTTTCGATGCGGCCTACAGCTGGGTTGAATGTTGCGACTATATCCCCGCAGTCCTGACCGGCACCGAGAAACCGGAGCAGATCAAGCCGAGTCGATGCGCCGCGGGACACAAGGCAATGTTCGCCGACGAGTGGCAAGGATTGCCCGCCAGAGACTTTCTCTCGAAGCTCGATCCCAAGCTCGGCCAGCTCCGCGATAGGCTCTACGAAGAAACCTATACGGTCCAGACCGAGGCCGGTAAGCTCACGCCAGACTGGGCACAGAAGCTCGGATTGCCCGCCGGCATTCCCGTGGCGGTCGGCGCTTTCGATGCGCACTTAGGCGCCGTCGGCTCCGGCATCGCACCTGGCAAACTCGTCAAGATAATCGGCACCAGCACGTGTGACATGCTCGTATCGGAATCCGGCCGGAAACTGGCGGACATACCCGGAATATGCGGCATTGTCGATGGCTCGATCCTGCCCGGTTACTTCGGCCTCGAGGCTGGCCAGTCCGCCGTGGGAGATATCTTCAACTGGTTTGTCAATTACATCCAGCCGGGGGGCAAAGACACCGGCTCTCACGAGGCACTGACCGAAAAGGCGGCAAAGCTCAAGCCGGGCCAGTCGGGCCTGCTGGCGCTCGACTGGAACAACGGCAACAGAACCGTGCTCGTCGACCAGAGACTTACAGGACTTCTGGCCGGCCAGACGCTGCACACAAGGCCGGAAGAGATTTACCGGGCACTGATCGAGGCCACCGCCTTTGGTGCCCTGACCATCATCAACCGTTTCGAAGAGTACGGCGTCAAGGTCTCGGAGATCATAAACTGCGGCGGAATCGCCGAGAAGAACGCTCTGCTGATGCAGATTTACGCCGACGTGACGGGAAGGCAGATGCAGATATCGCGTTCGGCCCAGAGCTGCGCTTTGGGTGCGGCGATCGCAGGGGCAGTTGTGGCAGGCGCCGGGGCCGGAGGACACGATGGTTTCGCCGAGGCTCAGGCCGCCATGTGCGGGATCAAGGATGTCACGTACAAGCCCATTGCCGAAAACCACAAGGTCTATCAAAAGCTCTATGCGCTGTACAAACAGCTCCATGACGCTTTCGGCATCAGGGATTGGTCCGGGAGCCTATCCAACGTCATGAAAGATCTGCTGAGAATCAAGGACAGCGTTCAGTGTTGAGGATTATACCCTTGAAGGGTAGTGAATTCCCGCAAGTAAGATAATAGACTGTTATTGTAAAGATGCTTACCCGCGCAACAACGGGAGTTTTCAATCGGGGATGCTATACACATGCACGAAGAACTAAAGAAGGCCGTCCTCGACGCCAATCTTGAACTGCATAGACGGCAGCTTGTCATTTGCAGTTGGGGCAACGTAAGCGGAATAGACCGCGCGACGGGCATCGTTGCAATCAAGCCAAGCGGGGTTGCATACGAAGAGCTTGCTGTGGAGAAGATTATCCTGGTTGATCTGGACGGCAAGATGATAGAAGGGAATCTCAATCCTTCGTCGGATACGCCGACACATCTGGAATTGTACAGGAGCTTTGATGCTATCGGCGGGATCTGCCACACACATTCGCCCAACGCGACCATGTGGGCCCAGGCCTGCAGGGCAATTCCTTGCTTTGGGACTACACATGCAGATTACTTCTATGGGGATGTTCCGGTCACCAACGAAATGACGAAGGAGCAAATAGAAAGCGACTATGAATTGAACACGGGCAGGATCATCGTTGAGCGGTTCGCAGGGATGGATCCAATTCAAATGCCGGCCGTTCTTGTGGCCAATCACGGACCTTTCACGTGGGGTGATGGCCCGACAAAGGCACTCGAAGCTACGGTCGTGCTCGAGCACATCGCTGCCACGGCTCTGGGAACGCTGACAATAAATCCGAACCAGGATGCCATCAGTGACGTCCTTCTGGACAAACACTACTTGCGGAAACACGGCAGGAATGCCTATTACGGCCAATCTCAGGCTTGAACCTTTTTGCATGGAGACAAGAATGACAAAGACCACATTTGGCGTCATCGTCGGAAACCGCGG
Organism: Phycisphaerae bacterium SG8_4; assembly: GCA_001303465.1. Lineage (GTDB taxonomy): Bacteria > Planctomycetota > Phycisphaerae > Sedimentisphaerales > Anaerobacaceae > SG8-4. Next base: position 2,120 of record LJTR01000042.1, on the reverse strand, counting down.
ATTCTTCCCCGACATGTTGGCCAAACAGGGAAGGAAGAATATACTCGACGTGCTCAAGACAAACGGATTCGGCGCTGTTGCCCTGTCGATGAAAGACACCAAATACGGAGCGGTCGAGACTTTTGAAGATGCAAAGAAATGCGCAGCGCTCTTTGCGGGCAACGCCGACAAGATCGACGGAATCATCGTAACGCTCCCGAATTTCGGCGACGAAAAGGCGGTCGCCGAGACGGTCAAGCGTTCCGGGCTAAATGTCCCGGTCCTGATTCAGGCCGAGCCGGACGATCGAGGCAAGATGACAATAGCCAATAGAAGGGATTCCTTCTGCGGCAAGTTCAGCGTCTGCAATAATCTGAGGCAAGCGGGCATTCCGTACTCACTGACGAATTCTCACACGGTCAGTGTCACTTCGGCCGCGTTCAAGAAGGATCTGGATGATTTCTCCTCGGCGTGCAGGATCGTCCGGGGCCTTGAGAACGTTAGATTCGGCGCCATCGGCGCCCGCACCGGCGCGTTCAATACCGTCCGTTACAGCGAGAAGATTCTCGAACTGTCGGGAATCTCCGTCGAGACGATCGATCTGTCGGAGATCCTCGGCAGAGTCGAGAGGCTCGCCGACAACGACAGAGCAGTCAAGAGAAAGCTCAACGCCATCAAGAACTACACTCCAACCGATTCGGTCCCGGCCGACAGGCTCCTAAAGATGGCCAAGTTCGGTTACGTGATCGACCAATGGGTCACGGAAACCGAACTGGCAGGTACTGCGATTCAATGCTGGACCGCCCTGGAGGAATTTTTCGGGATAGTCCCATGCACGCTGATGAGCATGATGGGCGAGTCGCTGGCCCCGAGCGCGTGCGAGGTCGACGTCACAGGCCTTCTGGGAATGTACATTCTCCAGTTGGCCGGCGGAACGCAAGCTGCGCTTTTGGACTGGAACAATAACTACGGCTCAGACAGTGACAAGACCGTCCTGTTCCACTGCAGCAACCTGCCCAAATCGTTCTTCAAAAGCGCAAAGATGGACTACCAGGAGATAATCGCCGGTTCCGTGGGCAAGGAGAACACCTACGGCACGATAGTCGGTCGCATAGCGGCAAACAAGGCGACGTTCTGCCGGACTGCTACCGACGACGCTGAAGGCATTATCACCGCCTACGTCGGCGAGGGCCAGTTCACCAACGACAAACTGGAGTCTTTCGGCGGCTACGGTGTCATGAAAATCCCGAACCTCCAGCTTCTCTGTCAGTACATCTGCCGCATGGGATTCGAGCACCATGTTGCGGTGGGCCTGACCGAGAAGGCCGACGCGATCGCCGAGGCACTCGATACCTACATGGGCTGGGAAGTTTACCGACACAGATAGAGTTCGGCCCACCGAGGCAATCACTCTGTCAAAGGCCCTGGGCCCTGGAGGTTAGGATTCGCTCAGGGCAGTCAGTCTCGCAGCCAGAAAAGCGGTGAGGGCAACATTGTCACTGCCCCTTTCAGCCAACGGCGCGACATATCTATCTGCGGCGAACATCACCGATTCGGTTATGGAAAAGTCCATTTCACTACTCAGGGCGCGGACATACGTGGTAAGAGAATCGAGGTATTCTCCGGCCATTGCATAGTGGCTGCTGGCTTCGTCATTGTCTGATATCGCGGCAATAATCGACGAGTCCTGTTCCTCGGACGGTGGAACCGAATTCGAGGCGAACTCACTGATCACCTGCGCCAGAGCAGCGACGCGAAGCCCACTGTTGTCCCGCAAAACCGTGGCCGCCTCTTTGAGGTGGGCACAGGTATCGCACGGCTGTATGCCCTTGGCGGACGCTAGGCTGTTTGCCATCCCGATTTCTATTTTCTTCTCCTCAACACCAAGTTCTGACGCCGCCCAGCTCATCAAAGCCGGGCAGCCCTCAGTGTCTAATTCTTCGTTAGGAAGAGGCGCCACCGCTCTCAATAGGGCAACCCCGGGTTGAGGCTCGGGTTCGGGTTCAGGCTCAGGTTCCGGCTCGGGTTCGGGCTCAGGTTCCGGTTCGGGCTCAGGTTGCGGCACAGGTTCGGGCTCGGGCTCAGGCTGCGGCACAGGTTCGGGCTCGGGTTCCGGCTCCGGTTCGGGCTCGGGTTCCGGT
>LJTR01000447.1 GCA_001303465.1 Phycisphaerae bacterium SG8_4 | reverse complement strand
CTCTTTTCTTTGTAGAATCTCTTAAGCGTTGCATTCTCCTGATCCACGATAGCAACCACCAACTGGCCGTTGTGCGCAGTCCTTTGGCGGCGACAGATTACGTAATCGCCCTCGTGGATGTCGGCGCCGATCATGCTGTCACCTCTTACTTCGAGGGCGAACATGTCGTCGCCGCTGCCGAAACAGGAACTCAGCGATAGAGACTCGGCGTTCTCAATCGCTTCTATAGGCATGCCCGCGGCCACCATTCCGGATAGCGGTATTGAAGCCGGCTCAGCGGGATAAGGATGCAAGTCCTCATCGGCCAGGCTGTTAAGCAGTTCTTGCGCTTCGGAACTGACTTTCAAAGAGCGAGCCTTGTTCGACGAATCTGAGAGCAGACCCTTTTTTCGCAGTTCGGCGATATGTTCGTATACGGTGCTTCGGCTTAGGTTTAGCTCGGATGCCAATTCCGCCAAGGTCGGGGAATAGCATCGGTTCTGCTGGAAACGCGCCACCATTGTCAGCAACTGCAGTTGCCGGGGCGTAAGCCGGATCTCGGGATTTGCTGTTTTGGCCGGCATTGCTTGCTTTCTCCCTGTCAAAGTCGATCACCTCGCTGCTGTCAGCGGCATCCTTCCATGATACGTATGCGGCCGCTCGCCTGAAGCCAAGCATGAAGACGAGCACCTCAAAGGCCGCGCTCAGCAGCCTGAGAAGTCGGTTCATCTCGAAAACCTCCGATGGCTCCGGCTGCCACGCAACGGCATAATCGCCCCCCGGTCCGAACTTGCACAGCGGCTCGACTTGTCTGGCTCTTTGAGCTACCATTATGTTTCACCATCAGGACTTTTTGGCCACGAAGACACTAAGACACCAAGTTTTGTATATTTGTGTTTTCTTCGTGTCTTTGTGCCTTGGTGGCTCATAATTTCTACTTTCACCATGTCGTCGAGAACATCCGACGGCACATGTTATACCCTTGAAGGCTAGTAAATTCCCGCGGGCAAAACCACAACCTGTCATTGTGAGAATACTTACCCGCGCAAAAACGGGATTCTTCAGTCAGTAGCACTATACTATCGGCAAAGGGCCTCGAATTACCCAAACAAAAACCGAACAAAAAGGACTGAATCCCGAGTTTTTCTTGGCTCATGGACCTGGTTTTCTAATAGTGGAGACAATACCGGACTGTGGCTCGACCTGCAGCACTTTCCAGACAAGAACGACAAAACATTTGATCGCAGCGGACTTGTCCGTTAGACTCACCTCTGAGTAGATACAGTCGCAGGATTGACACGATGCAAGACATACAGCCCATTCTTTTATCAGCCATCACCTGTGGCAGGGTCCTGTTCGACAAGGTCTCCGGGATGCCGAGCGTGATCGACATCGTCCAGACAATAGACGCCCAGAAATATCCGGCCAGACATGCTCAGATCGTCTTTTTCTGTGAGCTTACGAACGGGCACGGCACGACGAAGACCAAAGTCAGACTCGTCGACACCCAGGAAGAAGAGAAGGTCATTTTTGAGCGTGAAGGGACGGTCAAGTTCGACGACGTCAAACGAATCGTTACCTTAGCGGTAAACCTTCAGGGCATCGTCTTCCCGCACCCTGGAGAGTATCGTTTTCAGTTGCTAGCCGGCGGCGCACTGCTCGGAGACAGACGGATAATCTGTCGAAAGGTCAATCTTCCGCCGAAGCCAGGATCCGCCGAGTCCACCCAAGGCTGAGGGTGCGATTGCAGCTGGCTGCTTGTTGGTTTCGCAGCTGCGGAGGAAACGGATGGACACAGTCCTGTACATAATTGCCGGACCGCTCTTTCTGATATCCATCGCCGGCCATTTCTACGTCAGGCTCCGCCTGCGCCCAGACGATTCTGAGCTGGACGACTACTACCATGAATTCGAAGACCAGCAGCCTGGTTACGCCAGTTACGAGAGATGGTCCCGCGTCACATTGACGGGCGCGGCCTTGAGCATGCTGCTGCTGTTCGTTGCCATGATCATTTGATCTGTGCGTGGCTGAGGACGCCAGCATCAGTCGGAATATGCTAGTTGCTTCGCCAGGTCCTTGTATCCGGCGATTTGCAGCATTGTCAATTGGTGGTGCAGTCTCAGACCGGTCAGCCTTGTCGAGTAGACCTGCTTCTGGGCGATCACCTTGTCGATTTCTGTGTTGATTTCTGCCCGACTGGCAGCAGGGCCGCTCTCCTGGAACAGCTTCTTGAGTCCATTCTTGTCTATGTGGAACGCGATCTTTGCTGCTCTCAGTGCCAGCTTGTCATCAAACAGATCTTCGCGTCCGCCGGCCTTGAGGTAATCCAGAAACAGTGATATTTCGTTCTTCGCGTTCGTCGCATACGCCTGTGCCCTGTGGATGTCCCTCTGGCGATAGCCGTATGCCTTTAGATCGCTGACGATGTTGTTCTTTACGTTGGTGCCGCTGTCCTCGCAGACATAGTCCAGACTGCCATCACAATACTCAGGGTCGTACCTGGCTCTCAATCTTGTGGCAAACTCGAAACAGGGCAGCAGTGTCCGTTCGAGCAGCGCGACCGCGTTGTCGTAGTCGGCCCCCAGAGCGCCTTTGACTACCATTGCCCTCAGCCGGAGCACTTCTTCTCTCGCTCCCGGAAACTCCTGCATCCAGGCTGCGTCTTCCTCGCCGGGCCAGAGCAGCACCTGGGAATTGAACTGGTCCGTGCCGTAGCGATCATTTAGAGACTTGACAGCTCTTCCAACACCGGTGGCGACCTTCCTCGTCGCAAGGCAAAACCAGAACCTCCACGACATCTTCCTCGCGATCTGCCTGACGGCCTCGGTCTTGCCGAAACCCACGTCGCTCTTGATATCAGCCAGCGTTGTGTTGCCGATGTATTGCTCGAAGAGCTTGACGTCGCTTTCGTCGAAATAGCCGCCGTCGCACACATCTTCGTACAGGTTCAGGCGGAAGCCTATCTGCTTTGCCTGGCTCGATTGCGGCAGGGCGTGGTTCAATGCGTACAACGACGAAATGATAAATCCCTGGCGCGATTTTTCCACGCCGTTGTTGAGCGGTCTTGCGGTCATTACCGCCATCACGATGTCATCGATGTCCTTTTCGCTTTGGCCCCCCAGACGCTCCAGGACGTCGGGCTCCAGTTTGCAGATACGATCGGTTATGTGTTTTCTGTCTGCGGTGATCTGGTCGCGCTCGTCCGCTCGCTGCTGCGATGTGTACCTGATGTCGGATTCGTACCAGAAGACCTTGTCCCAGAGCACGTTGAGATGCTGCATCACCTGGGATTTCTTGTAGTCCTCCATCAGGTTCAAGTCGTTCGCTTCGGCGATCGCCGTCAGTCTCTTCGAGAGTGTCCTCGGGATGTACTTTATCCCCGCCCCGATTCCGAGCATCCCTCCGCCGACGACAAAGGGCGCTGCGATTGCCTGCAGGGCCGAGAAGCCCGGCAACCCGAGATAACCTGAGAGATAGCCCGATGAGGTTATGCCCGCCGTCCAGATGGTTGCCTTGAGACTCTTTCGCATCATCATCGTCCCGGCTCTGCTGAGAAGGTCCTGCGGGCTGATGAGCCTGCGAAAATCCTTGAAGGGTTTGGCGTGTGGATTTTTCTTTCTCATGCCCTATCCCTCTTGATATTCCTGCAAACTACCAATGACTCAGTGAAACCCCGTGAGAAGTCACTCAGGCCGAACCACAGGAGACGCCACCGGAAACGACGAATGCCATCGCCTGTGAACTTTCAATATCCAGCGGTTTGACCGCTTCTTTCGGAAGCACCAGCACATTGCCGGCGAAGTTGTACGACTGGGGCATGTAAACTGCGACGTGGTCTTCGAGTCCGAGGTTCTCCAGGCTCTCTCTGGTGACAAAGCCGACGATCTTGACAGACCCGCCCGGCCCGATCGTCGCGATCACTGGCTTGTCGAAGCTCTTCTTGTCGCCCGCAAAGGCCTCGATCATATCCTTGACCGCCGAGTAGAGCAGCTTTACAAGCGGCAGCCCCGTAAAGACTCTCTCGACCAAAGCGAACAGCCTTTTTCCCAGGAAATTCGACGCGAGAAAACCGATCAGGAATATCAACACCACCGTCAGCAGGATTCCCATGCCGGGGTAAGGAAATTTGAGGCGATCGCGAAAAACCGAATCGAAACTGGTGAATGCCCAAACAAATATAAAAACAGTCAGCGCCATCGGAACAAAAATCACCAGGCCCTTAATGAAATACCTAACAAGTTTCTTCATTTGCCGGCTCCTACGAAGATTCGTTCTACAAGACTCTAATTAGCCGCCTTCGGCGGCACTTTTTTCAGACACAGATTCACACAGTTTTTCAGATCTATTTCTCTATCCCGTGTCCATCAGTGTTAATCAGTGTCTAATACGAATTCCTATTCTTTCTATTCAAGTTCCTACAATCCGGACAGTTCCGGTGAAATATCAAATCCCGGCGCGCCGGGAGCGTCCAGGTCAATTGTCACTGTCGTTCCGTTGCGCGACTTGCCTAAGAATTCGTGATTTGTCATTTCCAGAAGGCCGACCCGCTCGTGCAGGGCACACATGGTGCGGACCCGGGTCAATTCCTCTTTGCCCGGATTCAGTGACACGTAAGGGAGTCCGGCGTTGGCCAGACCGTGCAGGTATCCGAGATCGTTCTCAGGAATCCCCCATGCGCCCTTTGAGAGCGACCAGGGCAGCAGCAGCGCATCGTGATACACGAGGTTCAGCAGCGGGATAGGTATTCCCATCGCCGGGCCTTTTCCGGGATTCGGCACCAGGGCATAAGGGCCGTGGTGGACAAGGTCGATGTGCGGGACGGCCCAATCGGCCGGCTCTTCGGAGCTGACTACGCCGCCGTTGTAGCGGATGAAATCCAGACACTCGCCGCGATACTTCAGACAATCTGCCCTGGTTACTGGATGTTCGGGATTGTAACATTCATCGGGCGGCACCACGGCAAAGACGTCCAGATAAGCCCCGCGCACTTTCACGCCGTGACTTAGCAGTGACAGATAATTCTTCTTGACGTGCCCCAGCGCCAGCGACGAGCACAAGATGGATTGTTTGCCGCCGTACCACGTGCTGCCGCCAGGGCGGTTCCCCTTGCGGTCAAGGATCGTATGACGCGGGTCATACGACTTTGCATCGAGATAATAGTCCCTGTACTGGTCGTGGATCGCAAAGACATAGCCGATCTGCTCACAGGTCTCGGCCAAATCCTTCATGCCCTCCCAGCCGCCGGCCTCGGGGCAGGGAGGCAACACGTCCGGGTGAAGATTGTCGTAACCTCGAAATCCCCATCCGTCCAGATGCACGTAGGCTCGCGTTATTCCCTTCTCAGTGAGCCCGCGAAGCTGCCGGGCCCTCTCGGCAAATGTGACGTACTGATGGTTCTTCTCAGGGTCGTCTTTGTGGTAATAGCTCGATTCCGGCTGGATGTGATACAGGATGCTCGTATGAACGACGGGCGAGCCGACGAGTCTTTCCACGATGGGATTTCTGGCAATCTTCTCTTTGAGAGACACAAAGTGCCCTACCTCGCGAACATGCCGGCGGTATCGCTTGGCCATAGTGACATAGTTCCCCTTATCGAAGAAACAGAGCCTGACCCGTCGCGGATACGCCAGTCTCCCTAACTGGTGGATCCAGCGCATCTGCATCTTTGTCGGACCTCCGGCGGGATGCTCGAAACTACAGCCGGCATCTTCCGGCGTCTCGATCAGCAGCAGGGCGGCGGATTCATCTTTCTGATGTCCCCACCAGGGCATATACAGGCCGCGTCCGTAGGTGACAGTGTTATACAGCCAGACCTTCTTCGCCCAGTCTTTGGGCAGCAGCATGCCCTGCATGAAAGGAACCACCGTGTGATCGAAATCGCTCTCTGTAATGCCGCCGGGCCAGCAGCATTCCAGGATCGCAGCGTTCTTCTCGAGGGCAATCAGTTCGCAGACAACTTCTTCCTGCTGGCCCTCAAGGCATATGGTAAGCGATATCTGCAGATCGATCTTGTTGTCTCGGTGAGCAAACTCGCCCAATATGATTCTGATGCCGGTTTTGGAACCTGTCTGGTATTGCGAGATGTCCATCTTTGCCGCATCGGCCAATCGCAGAGACAATTGGCCGGCCGAATCGGCCACGACAAGATCGCCTTCAAACGATGGCACCATCGACCAGGCTCTTCTCGGCGTGCGCACCGTCATCTGCAAATTCGAAGGATTGAGTTCTACCCGGTTTGTCGTTCCCTCAATGGTCCATCTGTGCTGCTCGGCGAGAACCTTGACTTGCGGAGCACCCCAGTCTTTTTGATCGGTCTGAGCCTGAGATGCCGGCG
>LJTR01000446.1 GCA_001303465.1 Phycisphaerae bacterium SG8_4 | reverse complement strand
GATCAGGAAGAGCCAGGGCTTCACGTAGAGCATGGATGGAACTTTCGGAACATCTTCGGCCGTCTCCCATGCTATGTGCGTTGCGGTGACCTCGCCTTCGCCACCTGTGCGCACGGCACGGATTGCCGAGTCACCAAAACCCGAGGTGGTAAAGACAAGGCCTTCTCCAACGACGAGCGAGGGTACCACACCTTCGCCAGGGCTCGAAGCCGTCCAGATTCTGCGGCCCGTTTTCAGATCGAAACCCTGAATGACGTCACCCGCCGAGCTGGCGAGTCGGTCAATTCCGTTCTCGCGGAAGACCTGAGGCGTGACATGTGCGATGCGGGATAAGCCGCGCTTGCCTTCCCAGCGGACCTTTCCCGTATTCTTGTCAAGCGCGACTATCACGGCCTTGTCCCAGGGTATCTGCCAGCCGACCTTCGGGTTCGGGCCCGAACTGCTGCCGTCGAACGCAACGATTAGAAGGTCCTCATAGAGAATCGGCGAAATCGCCAGTCCATGCTGGCTGTAGTACTCGTAGTCGCGGTTTGTCCAGACGAGGGTCCCGTCTGCAGACACCGCCGCAATGCTTCCGTCAAAAGCCACCACGAACACCATCCGGCCATCGGTCACCGGTGTGGATGTGGCGTATGAATTCAGCTTCTGCTTGTTGCCCGTCTCCTGCCTCAAGACTTGCTTGTTCCAGAGAATGTCGCCTGTAAGCCGGTCAAAACAGAGCAGGCGAAAAGAGGCTCCCTCTGCCGTCGAAGTCGTAAGGAACACGCGATCGTCGAAAACAATCGGCGAAGACCATCCCGCCCCAGGAACCGGAGTTTTCCAGGTAATGTTCGAAGTTGTGGTCCAGTTGGTCGGCACATCTGTTTCATGCGATATGCCCTGTCTGGTGGGGCCTCGAAAGCCGGGCCAGTTTTCCGCGAAGGATACTCGCGGTGCCACGGCGACGAACACCGCTGCACAACATATACAGACAAGAGCATTTCGGCACATTGTTCGCATCAGCAGCTACCTCCAAGTAAAGAACAACCAGCAAGACATAGGGCTGTCTATGTTAGCACCCTTTCTATTTTGATGCAATCTTCTGCGTGGCACGCCGACAGGCCACACAATACCCAGACACAGGACCCAAGACGTGCCTATGTCTTGTGAGAGCTTTTCGTACATAAAGCTCTGGTATCCGAAGAGCCAACCGGGTATTCTAACGCCAGGTGAGTTGCGTTCAGACAGGCAATTATATTGCTCCTGATTAAGAATTCGGGTTCTTGCGCGGGCAAGTGGTTTCACAACAACAGGCTATGGTCTTGCTCGCGGGAATCTACTACCCTGAAGGGTATACTGCCGAGGAGAATTGAGAATGGCCTGCAAGAAAACCGTGATATCTCTCTCTATCAGTATTCGCATCGCATGTCTTTGGGCCGCGATTTGCTTCTGTGTCAATGCCATTGCATCTGCAACCGAGGCGCCGCGACATGCAGTGACACGAGGGCATCCCCGGTTGCTGGGTTCGAGGCAGCGTCTGCAAACGCTTGCCCGACAGCGTAGGGAAGCCTACGAGCGGGTAGTCAGAGTGGCCCGGCAGCAGAAGGCAGACGATCATGCGAAGATGATTTCGATGGCCCTGGTCTGTGCGATAGAGCGGGATGCCCAGCTCGGAAGTCGTGCCGTGCAGATGGCGGCCAGGTACATCGATGGTCCGATCCGAAAGGGCCACACCCCCTTCGCTCACGACCTTGCCCGCTGCGCAATAGTTTACGATCTGTGCCATGAGTACTGGAGCGAACAACAGCGAGGGAAATTCCATGAATACATGAACAAGACCGTAGACGCCAACATTCGCTCCGAGACCCATGTCTTCCACAACGGCTGGTACGGCTACAAGAACTGGGGGATTGGCCTGGCCTGCTATGCGACCTACTATGAGAATCCCCGCGCCCCGGAGATTCTCGAGACGCTCGAAGATGAATGGCGCAGCCGTGCGGCGCCGGCCCTGGAACTGGCCGGCTACGGAGGCGGCTGGGCCGAGGGCTATTACATAAACTACTGGCTCTACGAGTGGCTCTTCTTCTGTGAGGCCGCCCGCTATTGTGAGGGCCTCGACCACTATGCCATGGCGCCCGGATTCTTCAAGCACCGCGCAATTGCGAGTATGTTCGAGGCCTATCCGGGAATCCAGACATACAATTCGCGCCGCCAGGTCCCTATGGGCGATGGCGGAGGTCGCACCTTTGGCGGTGATCGCGATAAGGTTCTATCGGCCAGAAGGATTCTCGTGAACTACTTTCGCGATGATCCGGACCACCGGATGGTTCACGCATACAAGGACTTTCTCTGGCGCGACGAGACAGTCCAGAGGGGCGACTTGAAAGACTTCAGACTCTCACACATCAGCCCGGGGCCTGGCTATCTCTACGCTCGCAGTTCGTGGGACGAAGACGCTGCGTACTTCTTCTTCAAGTGCGGCGACAGGTTCACGGCACATCAACACCTCGACGTGGGCCATTTTCTCATATACAAACATCAAGAACTCGCCGGCGACGGGGGACATTACGATTCGTTCGGCTCCGGTCACGATGTCAATTACCACCTGAGGACAATCGCGCACAATACCATACTCGTTCACGATCCTTCCGAAACGTGGCCGGCAATACGCGCGGGGTCCGTCACCGGAAACGACGGAGGCCAGCACCATAACTGGCCGCATCATAACGGCGCCGTCACAGATGCCGATGCATGGCGCAAAGGTGAGGGACTCTACGATATCGCCGATATCCTGGCCTTCGAGGACCAAGGCGGTTATGTGTACGTAGCCGGTGACTGCACGCGGGCTTACAGTCCTAAGAAGCTCGAGTATTTCACCCGCCAGATCGTCTTTCTGCGCCCCGGCACATTCGTCATCTTTGACCGGGTCTGCTCGAAGCAGCCGCAATTGAAGAAGACATGGCTGCTCCAGGCCATGAAGACACCGACGAAAGCCGGGCCCGATCTGATCGTCACAAACGGCAGGGGACGGCTATCAATTCAGACGTTGCTGCCGGCAGAGGCGCAGGTCAAACTTGTCGAGGAAGACGAACTGTACAGCTACGACGGCAAGACGTACAAGTCTAATCGAAACACGGGCCCTGCGCCGCAATGTCGAATAGAAATATCGCCGTCACAGCAGGCAGACGTCGACCACTTCCTGCACGTGCTCACTGCAACCGATACCGATGCCGGTCGTGTGGAAAGAGCGCAATCGCGCATTGAGGACGGCCGGATCACGGTAGATATCGGCAGTACCAATATCACGTTCCTCGCCGCTGAGGTTGGCGGTCGAATCTCGGTCAACGGCAATCGCAACGAGCTGGCAAGAACTGTAGCTAGGAACCCATAGGTTTTCTGGAGGGTCGACAAGCACATGATCAAAACAAAAAAGCTTTCACTTATTGTTGTCATGTTTGTCAGCGGTGCTTCTGGCGCCGCAGCAATTCCGGACAAGATTTCATCTCTCTTCGAACCGCCTCCGGAGTTCGCCGGGGATTTTGGAGAATACAAGTCTCCGTTGCTATTCAACGATGGGACAGCCGTAGCGACCGCGGCGGACTGGTTACAGCGCAGACGAGAGATAATCGCGACATGGGAAGACCTTCTCGGATCCTGGCCGGCGCTGATCGAGAAACCCGCGATCGAATACCACTCGAAAGAACGCCGGGAGAACTTCATGCAGCATCGAGTTTCTGTCGAGATTGCCCCGAATCGACAGACCGTTGATGGCTATCTTCTGGTTCCCGAGGCAAAAGGCCCATTTCCCGCGGTACTGGTCGTGTATTATGAGGCCGAAACGGGCGCAGGATTGGGCAAGGAGCTGCGAGATTTTGCACTCCAGTTGACAAGGCGCGGGTTCGTGACACTCTCGATCGGCACGCCGGATTTCTGCAGCCTGAAGGCTCCGTACAAGCCGCTGTGCGAGACTCAGTTCCAGCCTCTTTCGGCACTGGCGTATGTGGCCGCTAATTGCCACCGCGCTCTGGCCGGCTTGAAGAAGGTGGATCCCGAGCGCATCGGTGTCACGGGCCATTCGTATGGCGGTAAATGGGCGATGTTTGCATCGTGCCTTTATGAGAAGTTTGCTTGTGCGGCCTGGTCGGACCCGGGGATCGTTTTCGACGAACGCAGGCCCAACGTCAACTACTGGGAGCCTTGGTATCTCGGATATGAATCCGACAGGCAGCGACCCCGGGGCGTTCCAAGCGAGGCCAAACCGCGAACCGGAGCGTACAAAGACCTGGTGCAGGCCGGTCAAGACCTGCATGAACTGCATGCCTTGATGGCCCCGAGACCGTTCCTTGTCTCGGGCGGCTCGGAGGATAACCCGGAGCGATGGAAGGCCCTCAATCATACGGTTGCCGTTAACAAGCTCCTGGGATATGAAAACAGAGTAGCCATGGCCAATCGCAAAGGTCACGCACCCACAGTAGAATCGAACGAGCAGATTTATGCCTTTTTCGAGCATTTTCTCAGAGATGCAGATTGATCAAGCGCGTGCTGAATATTTTGCATCCTTGCCACAATCCATGAATTGACGGTAGAATCAAAGAAGGCAAAGAACAGCGTTTGGCGGATAGCGGATAGAGCTGATCGTTAAGCCTCTACGCTAAACGCTATACACTAATGAAAAGAGGATCTTTATGAAGGATCAACCAGAGGGCTCTTCCAGCAGAGACGATTTGGCAAGGGGATTGCCGATGTTCACTGCATCGGCACCCGAGGTGCTGGCCAGGGAAAAGGCCGAACTCGCAGAGCTGGAGGGCAAGGGTCTTCTGCACCGGTGGCGGGTGTACGGTTCCAAGTCCGGTCCGGGCTGGCTTCAAAGCGCTCTGGTGCTAGGCAGCGGAAGCGCAATGGCTTCGCTCTATGCCGGTGCCTACCTTCAATACAAACTGCTCTGGGTCCAGCCCCTGGCCATGGCGCTAGGAATCGTCATGTTTGCAGCGATGTCATATCAGACTCTGTCGACCGGCATCCGGCCGTTCGATGCGATGAGACGCTTCATCCATCCGGCTGTTGCCTGGGGCTGGGCGATCGGAGCACTGGTTGCAACGGTGATCTGGCACCTGCCCCAGTACGCGCTGGCGGCCGGCATGACCGACGATATGATAAAAGCCGCCACCGGATGGGAGCCTGCGTCATCTGCCGTCCAGAGGCTAGTGATGATAGCAATAGGCCTGGCCGTCCTGGCCGTTTCGACCACAGTCGTCTGGTGTTACAGCAGTGGACACAGGGGCATCCGAATCTATGAGCGAACTCTTAAAGGCCTTGTCTGGATGATCATTCTGGCCTTTCTGATCGTGATCTACAAGGCAGTGAGGCGCGACGGCATGGAATGGGCTGCGCTATTCAAAGGTTTCCTGCCGCTGCATATTCCTACGGATCGTCGAGGAGTCTCGATCGTTATGGCGGCGTTCAGCGCCGCGACAGGCATTAACGCCACATTTCTTTTCCCCTACACGCTGCTGGCTCGCGGCTGGGGCAAGGAACATCGTGGGCTGTCCAGGTTCGACCTGCTTACGGGCATGTTGGTGCCGTTCTGTATCGCAACCTCGCTTATGGTCATAGCAACCGGCTGTACGATCCATAACCCGGAGGAATTCGCGGCTCGCCCGTCTCCTACGCTGTATCCAACAGAGGCGGCAGCGATGCTTCAGTCAGTTGGCTTGAGCCTGCTAACTTCACGAATAATATTCGGCCTTGGAATACTCGGGATGGCACTGAGTTCGATCACCATGCACATGCTAATCTGCGGCTTCGCTGCCTGTGAGATATTCGGCGTCGAGCCAGGTGGATGGCGCTACCGGCTGGCGTGCCTTATCCCGGCGCCGGGAGTTGCGGGTGTGGTGCTCTGGAAATATGTCGGATCGTGGATTGGCATGCCGACCTCGGCGATTTGCGGACTGATGCTGCCTATCGCCTTTATCGCGTTTTTTATTCTCAACAACAGCAAGAGATACCTCGGCGAGCACAAACCTACCGGCATAAAAGCCCTCGTTTGGAATATCGCGATGCTTGTTTCGATCAGCGCTACTATGGCCAGCATAATCTATTATCTCGCTTCACGTTTATAGAGGAGAATAACCATGAAAGTTTTGACACGTCGTGCTTTCACGAAAAGTACCTTGGCAGGTGGAGCCGCGCTGGCATTGGCGCCGTATTCCCGCGTGCTTGGCGCAAATGACGACATCCGCGTTGCCGTTGTAGGATTCAAGAGCCAGGGGAGTAATCACATCAAGTACTTCAGCAGGATCCCCGGCGTGCGCGTTGTCGCGCTGTGTGACGTTGACAGAGCGTTCATCGACCGCGAAGTGAAAACAATCAAAGAAAAGAACGAGCATGTCGATACCTACGTTGATGTTCGCAAGCTGCTGGAAGACAAGAGCATCGACGCCATTATCACCGCCACACCCAATCACTGGCATTCGCTCGTCACCGTCTGGGCCTGCCAGGCGGGCAAGGACGTGTATGTCGAAAAGCCCGTCTCGCATAACATTTGGGAAGGTCGCAAGATGGTCGAAGCGGCGCGAAAGTACAATCGTATCGTACAGACGGGCACCCAGCGAAGATCGGACGAGGGACTCGCGGCGGCCTTCGAATATATCAAACAGGGCAACCTCGGGCCGATACTTCGAGCGCGCTGCTACTACTACAGTCAGCGCGGCCCTATCGGAAAGGTGGACGGGCCTCAGCCGATCCCCGAGACAGTCAACTACAACCTGTGGACGGGCCCTGCTCCCATGGCGCCGCTGATGCGCAAGAACCTGCACTACGACTGGCATTGGCAGTGGCCCTATGGCAACGGGGACCTGGGCAACAACGGCATACACTTCATCGACACGTGCCGATGGGCACTGGGCTATTCCCACCTGGCCCCGCGGGCGATAAGCT
>LJTR01000041.1 GCA_001303465.1 Phycisphaerae bacterium SG8_4 | reverse complement strand
GAATTTGAGTCATCCGAGCGGGTTGAAGCTGAATACGTGCTGCCCGTGGAGATGCTCAAGAGAATTCCGGGACCGACCTTTCTGTTGGTTTTTACAGGCCTGTCGGCTGTCTGCATCGCCGGCAGCTGGGCGTGCGTCAATGCAGACGGTACCGGTTCCTGCCCTCTTCCGGATCTGGCCCGCTTTGACCCATTTGCCATTGCGGCACTGCGCGGAGGGCCGGCCGCAGTGATCCAGACCGCAGCCTTCAGTCTGCGCGACCGCAAGATAATCGAGATCTACAACGATGAACTTGAGGCCACAAATGCACCGGCGCGAAGAGTGCTCTTGAATCCTTTTGAAAAGGCGGTCTACGAATGCCTGCAGAAATCGACAAGCCCGCAAGCCGTATCCCGCATTGCCGGTCTTCAGGAGACAATTGAACGGCTGCTCGAACCGACCAATAAGGAATTTGCAGATCTGAATCTGACGCGAACCGCTGCCCAGAGGACTCGGGCATGGGCGATCGCGCTGGCCGCGGCTCTGGTGATTGGGGCCGTGGGAGGAACGAAGCTCTACCTGGGAATTACACGCCAAAAACCTTCGACCTTTCTCGCCGTTCTGCTGCCCGTTTCATTGATCGTACTGTGTGCTACCTTGAAACCCTGGACTGAACTGACCCGACTGGGACGTCGCTATCTCAAGGCCCTCAAAGGGCACTTTGGCCGCCCAAGAAGGCCGACCTCTCACGATTGGTTCTGGAGAAGTTCCGAAGTTAATCCTGTCTTCTCCGTCGCGATCTTTGGCACGGCGGTTCTTTCGGCGACCGACAGACACAGTGGTCACTTCGATGGAGGTTGCGGGGGCGGCTGTGGAGGAGGAGGTGGCTGTGGCGGCGGTGGCGGTGGCTGTGGTGGCGGCGGCTGTGGCGGATGTGGTGGTTGTGGAGGATAGTCCTGATGAGTACGGAAACAGTGAGGATATGTTGTCAAGAGCGATACGTGCCGCCGGGATTGCTGCTTCAATGGCACCTGACTGAGCAATGTAACCTCAGGTGCGCCCACTGCTACCAGGACAAGTACGCCGGCCTTGAACTCGGATTCAAGCAGTTGCTCAAAGTGTTGGATCAGTTCACTGATCTGCTGAAATCATGGAGACAGGACTGCGGACGCCGGGTTCGAGGACATGTGACTGTAACCGGCGGTGAGCCCTTTATTCGCCGGGACTTTCTGGATTTGCTTGAGGTTTTCGCGGCCAAGCGAGAGAACTTCAGCTTTGCAATCCTCACCAATGGGAGCTTCATCGATACAGTTATGGCCAGACGGCTGCGCAGATTGGGCCCGGCCTTTGTGCAGGTGAGCATCGAAGGTACGCATGAAACGCATGACAGAATTCGCGGGCCAGGCAACTTTGATCGAACAGTTGCGGCGGTGAGATCTCTGAGGGCAGAGCGCATCGAAACCTTCATCTCGTTTACGGCCCATCGTGACAACTTCCGGGAGTTTGCCGAGGTTGCCCGGCTGGCAAGCAAGCTCAGAATCTCACGCCTCTGGGCTGACCGGCTCATCCCTACAGGGAGCGGCTCGAGTTTGCACGAGCAGATGCTCACGCCCGATGAAACACGAGAGTTCTTCGAGACTATGCTCAAGGCCCGCAATCAGGCGAGGCGCCGCTGGTTCGGGAGAACCGAAATCGCAATGCACCGGGCCCTTCAGTTCCTCGTGGCAGGCGGCAGACCCTATCACTGCACTGCCGGCGATTCACTTCTGACGGTCCAGGCTAACGGCGACCTCTACCCATGTCGTCGCATGCCGATTCGTGTGGGGAACCTCACCGAAACGCCGCTCGCTGAACTATACTACCACAGTGACCTCTTGTCTAAAGTGTCTCTCCTACGCAACGAGCGGCGATCCGTTCAAGGCCGATCCGGGTTGTTGGCGCATATCAAAAGAAGATCAGAGGGTGGCTCCCGAGGTGGCGTCAGCAAAAGATCCGTGTACAGCCAATTGGTCAAAAAGTAATATGCTCACGTGATTGTGAAGGGAAACAAAATGAACGAACCAAGTGACCTGTCGGGAACAAAGCTCTCAGAACAAGAGAAGGACTCACTTACAGCACTCTGTCGTACTCTAAGTGACATATCAGATATTGACGTCAAGTGCATCTGTCTTTACGGGAGTGCTGCCCGCAACGACTACAGGCCGGGCAAGAGTGACATCAATATTCTCGTCGTTCTTGAGCGCATTGACGTGCCTATCCTGAAGAAGGTACTGGATCCGGTTTTGCGAGGACGCCGTCACGGCATTGCCCCCTTCTTCATCACCGAGATGAATCTGCGTTCATCGGCAGATGTGTTTCCAGTTAAATTCCTTGCCATGCAGGAATCGTACAGAGTGCTGTCAGGTTCGGATCTGCTCGGAAACCTCAAGATCGGTCGCGAGCACCTGCGCTTGCGATGCGAGCAGCAGATCAAGAACCTTCTGCTTCGTATGCGCCGGCATTACATAATGGCAAGTGGCCGGGCGCTGACCCAGATGATGTCGCGGGCAATTGGTGGTCTTCTTGAAACGCTGCGTGTGGTCGTATCTCTCACTGGGCAGGATTTACCTTCGAGAGACGAGATTGTCGATGTTGCGGCTGAGAAACTTGATCTCGATGCCGGCACGCTCCGAGATGTCAGCGATCTGCGTGATCGTGACACCTCATTACCGCCAAAAGACGCAGAGGAGCTTTATAGTAGATTCATGAATGTTGTGGACAAGGCCGCACAGACTGTGGATCAGATGACATAGAGAGGGCCTCAATGGGCGAAAGAATCGTCAGTAGTGCTTTCCTGTATGAGTGACTACAAGACGTTGACTGAGAACTCCGCACAGATGCTTGACAAAAGGAGCAACACCTATGCGAATATTTAGAAGCCTTGCCGGTACCATCTCGTCGCTGCTGCGATGGATTACCGGGCGATCACGAGCTCCACAGGGCAAGGAAGGGACATCTCTCTACGCCAGGCTGATTGCCACAATTGCACTGGCAAGTATCGTGATGGTTGTGGTTTTCGCAGTGAAATTGATCCGCGTGCATTCGCCCGTGTCGATAACCCTGGCGACAGCAGGAAAGGGCGGAGAATACTACGCGTTTGGCGAGACCCTCAAACAGGTAATCAACGATAATCAAAAGAGGGTGCGAATTGAGACCAAACCAACGCCCGGATCTTGCAGAAACATGCAGCTGCTAGAAGATGGCGAAGTCGAGCTTGCCATTGTTCAGGATGATACGCTGACAAAGCCGTCGGTTCAGGGGGTCGCTTCGTTGTTCCCGGAAATTCTCCACCTTGTAGCTGACCAAGAAATCGAGAGCATCGGTGGACTCAGAGGTAAACGTATTGCGGTGATGTCTAGTCTCCTAGGCGAAGAGGCAGATCCTAACGACCACGGCTCCTTCTTTTACAGGTTTGTCGAGCGCTACGGCATGGAAGATGAACTCACGGTTTCCA
Source organism: Phycisphaerae bacterium SG8_4 (assembly GCA_001303465.1). Taxonomy (GTDB): domain Bacteria; phylum Planctomycetota; class Phycisphaerae; order Sedimentisphaerales; family Anaerobacaceae; genus SG8-4. Next base: position 13,634 of record LJTR01000041.1, on the reverse strand, counting down.
AGGTCCTCAGCCTTGAAGATGCCAATGATGCGTTTCTTCGCAACGAAGTAGATGCAATTATCACATTCATAGCAGTCGGCAACCAGTGCATGAGCAGACTGCTGAGGCAGAGCAACAGGCCTGCCGGACTGCTTGCCATTGACGCCAACGCCGTCCGAACATGGTATCCGTACGTGGCGGACGCGGCTATCCACAGAGCGGCATTCTGGGGTGAGCCGGCCGTACCGGAGAAGGACGTTCCTTCGGTTTCGGTCCAAGCGCTCCTGCTAACCCACAAGCGAGTCGACAAAGAGGCCATCAGGGTAATCACAAAGATCCTGTATGAACATCGCAACAAACTGATGGCAGAAAACCCTCGTGCGGCCACTATGCGACTGGCCGGTTCAAGCCAGGACCTTGGTGTGCCCCTGCACGCCGGCGCCAAGGCTTTCTATCGCCGTGAAAGACCGGCCTTCATAGTGACATATGCAGAGCCTCTGGCGCTGTTTCTTTCCGTTATCGTTCTGTGTGCATCCGGGATATGGCACATTCGATTGCGTCTCCAGCAGCGACAGAAGAACCGGGCAGACATGTACAACCTGGAGATTCTGGGCCTTATCGAGCAGGCACGCAAGATCGAGAACATTCATGAGCTTCGCGAGGTCCGCCAGAAACTCTTTGACATATTTAGAAGAGTGCTCGAAGACCTCGACGAGGACAGGATCTCAGCCGAGTCGTTTCAGCTGTTTACCTTTCCCTGTGAGGTCGCGCTCGGCGCAATGCGCCATCACGAACGGATACTGATGGATAATGCAGCTGGACAGGCAAGGAGCGGCGACAGTGAGCTTTCACCCGATGAAAGCACTGTTGATCAATAGAGTCAAGTCCAGAATCGGCTTAGCGCCGCTGCATATCACGAGGTGAACTGTCGAGTGCTAAATGCTGCGTGCCGGAGAGGAGGTACTATGAAGATTCTGATGATCATTATTCTATTTCTGACAGTGTTGCTGCCAGGATGTTCATCCTGCTGTGACCGGACAGAGTCTCTGTGGCTGGAACGTCAAATGGAGGACGATCGCAGGATACACGGAAACCCAAATGAAAGCTGGGATCGATGGGAGGATATCGAGCGTGTTAGAGAGTAGCAGTTCGGTCTCGATCGGCATATTGGCGCAGCAGCCAAAGAGCTGCTCCATATCACCTTAGCGAAAGAGCAAAATTTTTCTAAGAATCATTGAATTTCTTGCAGCCAGAAGTAGTCTATGTAGTAGCGATGAGACAAGCGATTTTAGGTGGGCCATTGAAATGACGACCCCGCGCCTGCGCGGGGGCAGGAGTCCAGAAAGAGTTCGCAACTTTGTTCTTTACACATATGAGATGCCGGGATAATGTCTTATGGGCATTGTTGTAGTGATCCCGATTGAAAGTTCCCGTTATTCCGCGGGCAAGTGGTTTTACAACAACAGTTTATGATCTTGCTCGCGAGGATTTACTACCCTCAAGGGTATAACGATAAGGAGGGAATCGTCCCTCCGTCGTCGGTAATTCTCTAAATACTTTAGTGGAAGCCGGAAAGGAGAGAGCAATGGGACTTTTCACACGTTTGCACCGCGTCACCGTAGGTAAGATTGAGGCATTTCTAAGCAGATTTGAAGATCCTGAGCTTGTTTTTCCTGTTTTGGTCAAGGAGATGGAAGAACAGCTCGAAGCTGCCACCGAGGCCGAAGCCAAAGCCACCGCGACAGTCAAGCATTCCGAACGCGAAGTCCAGAAGCACAAGGCTACGATCGACAAGTACGGAGACGGTGCCTACATGGCGCTGCAGAAGGGTGATGAGGAGACCGCCCGACAGGCTCTCGATGCCCAGATTCAGGCAGAGCGTGCTTCAGACTTCTCACAAAAGAATCTTGAAATAGCCCAAGGCTCTCTTGAGCGGGCGACGCTGTCACGCAAGAGGATCCAGGAGCAGCTCGCAGAGCTTCGCACCAAAAAGGAGGAGATACTGACCCGCGCAAGAGTCGCCAAGGTTCAGAAGAAGATCCAGAGCACTGTTTCTGGCACGGTCGGTTCCGGTGACAGCATTCTTGACGCAGTCGCACGACTGGAAGCCAAAATCGAAGAGGCCGAGGCGGAGCTTGAAATCCAGGCAAGCTTCACGGGCGAGGGGACGGCGAGCGCCTCATTGGAGAAGAGACTTCAGGAATTGAGCAACGAGGCAGAAATTGACAGACGTCTGGCCGAACTTAGGCAAAAGGCTGGTGAGACAGAAGGCGGCGGGCAATAGAATCCGTCCCGCGTCTGACTTGTCTTTGAGATGATTTCTTAGTCTTTTGATTTGTTACGCCTATGGTCCGAGAAATGAGGAGATAGAGAAATGTCCATATTCGATAGAATGCGAAGAATCACAAAAGCCAACATAAACTGGCTTCTGGACAAGGTCGAACCTCCAGAACAAGAACTTGAGTCAAAGATCAAAGAGCTTGAGGAGACCGTGCTGGAAGGTCGCGAGAGTGCCGCATCATACGGGGCGACATTCAAGCGCATGCAACGAGAGCTTGAGCAGCTCAAGGCCCAACAGGATGAGTTGAAGGCCAAGGCCGAGAGAGCCCTCAAGGCGGGCGACGAAGAGGCGGCTCGCAAGGCCCTGACTGAAAAAGTCAAGCTCGCCGAGCGGATCAGCCAGATTCAACCGGGCGTCGAACACGGCTGCAAGACATACGATGTTTTGCGTGACAACATCGTGAAGCTGCAGGAGCAGTTAAAGGCTGCGAAATTGAAACTGCAGGATCTGAGAGCGAGAAAGAGAGTCGCGGAAGCTCAGAACGCCTTCGAACAACATTTAGACAAAACGGCGGCAGTGAGTGGAGAAGGGGTCGCTTTCGATCGCCTTGAAGATGAAGTCCTGCAGACCGAAGCGGAAGTGGAGATACGGCAGGAAATCCACAGTGACGCCCTGACCGATATTCAACTTGCCGAGAGATCCAGAGACCTGCAGGTTGAGGCCGAGTTAGAGGCGATGAAGGACCTGCTGGAGGAGAAGCAGCAGTAGAACCGAAGGGGCCATGAGATGATTGACTTGATCCAAACTGCCTTTTCGCCGGTAAACGCAGTTGTGACGGTTCTCTTGATCCTGAACGTGATTTACTGGATCACCGTCATTCTGGGTGCGCTGGATGTTGACTTTCTTGATGTTGAACTCTTCGATTCCGGCCTTGAGGCGGGCGGCGACGTTGACGTGGATGTCGATGTCGATGCGGAGGGCGACCTCGACCTTGATATGAGTCAGCACGGCGTTCTGCGTTCGATCATGCATTTCTTCTATGTCGGCGAGGTGCCGATCATGCTGCTGTCCAGCATTCTGATCCTGAGTATGTGGATGCTGTGCATGTTCGGCAACCATTACTTCAATCCGGGCAGTTCATTACTTCTCGCCGTGCCGGTATACGCGATAAGCTTAGTAGCGAGTCTTTTTATTTGCAGGATCTTTGCCATGCCGCTTAAGAAAGTCTACGAAATGTTCAACAAGGACTACAACGCCCCAAGGAAAGTCATAGGTCGCATTTGCACTGTCGTGACAACCTCGGTTTCAGACAAGATGGGGCAAGCCGAAGTCAAGACCAAGGGAGCCCCCATTGTTCTTAACGTGATTTCAGACGGTGCGCACGTATTTCACAAGGGCGATGAGGCGGTGATAGTTGGAAAGGACAATGAAAAGGGAACATATACAATTGCACCGTTAGAATTGGAGAAATGACCATGCTTGCATTTGCACAAGAATTATTCATTGTAGCTGTAGTTGTCTTAGCCATCGTCGGCACGGGCTTCTTTGCTTTACTTCTCAAGTGTTACAAGAAGGTGTCGCAAGGGCAGGCCCTGATTCGAAACGGTGTCGGCGGAACTCAGGTCAGCTTTTCAGGCAAGTTCGTAATACCGATAATGCACCGCGTCGAATACATGGATGTATCGGTCAAGCGGATCGAGATCGACCGGCGCGCCGTGCAGGGTCTTGTCTGCAAAGACAATCTTCGCGCGGATATCGTGGTCGCATTCTTTGTTCGGGTCAATAACACGGTCGAAGACGTAATCAAGGTCGCTCAGTCGCTGGGTTGTGAGAGAGCCTCCGACCGCCAGGCATTGGTCGAGCTGTTCGATGCGAAGTTCTCCGAAGCCCTCAAGACAGTCGGCAAGCAGTTTGACTTCGTCGAACTGTATACCGACCGTGTGCGGTTCCGAGAGCAGATACTCGAAGTGATTGGAACCGACCTGAGCGGCTATGTCCTCGAGGATGCGGCCATCGACTACCTCGAGCAGACTGACAAGAAGCTGCTTAATCCCGACAACATCCTCGATGCCGAGGGTATCAAGAAGATTACTGTGCTGACCGCCGAACAGTATGAGCTGGCCAATGATCGCGAGCGTGAAAAAGACAAGACCATCACACAACAGAACGTAGAGGCCGACGAAGCGATACTTGAGCTTAACAAGCAACTGGCCGAGGCGGATGCAAAACAGAAACGCGAAATCGCCTCGATTCAGGCCAGAGAAGAGGCCGAGACGAAGAGGGTCCAGGAGGCCGAGCGAGAGAAGGCGGAGAAGGCTAGAATAAGCGCCGAGGAAGAAATCTTCGTTGCCGAGCAAAACAAGCAGCGGCAGGTTATCGTCGCCACAAGAAACAAGGAGCGTACGGACGCCATCGAACTGGAGCGAGTCGAGCGAGACAGAGGGTTGGAGGCCACCGAGCGAGAACGCGTAGTGTCGATAGCTCAGGTCGACAAGGAAAAAGCGGTCGAGGCGGAGAAAAAGGAGCTGCAGGCTGTCATCCGCGAGAGGGTGATGGTTGAGAAGACCGTCGTGACAGAGGAAGAGAAGATCAAGGATACGCGGGAGTTTGCGACCGCCGAACGTCACAAGAGCGTACAGATCACAAAGGCCGAGGAAGAAGCCGAGCAGGCACTCGTCAAAGACATCAAAGCCGCAGAGGCTGCGAAGAAGGCCGAGGAATTCTACGCCGAACAGAAACTGATAGATGCCGATGCGAATCTCAAGGCGGCGGAGAAGAACGCCGCGGCAAAGAAGTCACTCGCGCTGGCTTCTGTGAAAGAACATGCCGTTGCGGGCACGGCGGAGGCCGAAGTGATGGAGGCAAAGGCTGTTGCACTTGAGAAGGAGGGTACTGCCGAAGCAAAGGTCCTCGAGTTGAAGTACCATGCCGACGCCGACGGCATCCGAGATAAGGCCGAGGCCATGAAGATATTTGACGCAGTCGGAAAAGAGCACGAGGAATTCAAACTGCGACTCAACAAGGACCTGGAAATCGAACTTGCTGAAATAAACATCAGGAAAGAGATTGCGGCCGAGCAGGCCAAGATAGTGGCTGAAGCACTCAAGGCGGCCAACATCGAAATCATTGGCGGCGAGAACCAGTTCTTCGAACGGCTGGTCAATGCCATAACGACCGGCAAGAGTGTGGACAGAGCGGTCAACAACAGTGGCGTGCTGACCGATCTCAAGGAAAGCCTGATCGGCTCCGATGAGCAGACCACAGCACAGCAGATCAGACGGTTTGTCTCTCAGTTCGGATTGAAGTCCGAAGACATTAAGAACCTTACAATTTCAGCGTTGGTTGCCAAACTGATAGCAAAATCCGACAAAGAGAACAAGGGCGTTTTGAGCAACCTGCTGAGTACCGTCAAGGATCTTGGCATGGCGAACAAGCCCGTCAAGGAACTGGGGCTGTAAACCGCTGGGCCTGCCCCGTTCGACAAGCTCAGGGCAGGCTCTGAGCGAAGTCGAATGGGTGTGGCTGGTGATTTTGTGAGAGGCTGAGGATGGCAGAGAACGACCCGAACAATGCCAGGGGCGAAAGTCAGGACAAGGTCCAACTGCAGGGCGGCACCTACGAGATAATCACCAACCGGCTCAAAGCCCACAGCAAAGAGCTTCTGCAGAGACTGCAGAGACTCAACAATGCCAGAAAAGACGTCTTTGGCGCGGTCGAAAGCAGACTCCTGTCAAGCAAGAGAATATCCACCAGGAACAACTGCGTCCCGCGAGATGTGGTTCCGGTCGCTGACAAGTTCATTTTCGGCTACAACGTGTTTATCGGGCTCAGGACTGAGACCACGCTTGAGGATGTTTTCTCGGTCTACGAATGGAAAGACGGCACGTTTGTGCCCTGCGCGCTGGATCTGATCACTGACCGTCGATTCGAGGAGGACTTCCAACATCTCTACAAGTTCTACAGGCTCACGAGGTTTGTGAAGTTTGCCGTCATAGGAAATCATTTGTTCATGGTGTTCCGTGTCGGAAAGAGCGTTTCGGACGTTAAGACTTTCAAGTGGTTGATCAGAGAAGACAGCATACAGTATCTCGACAACCGCAGTGACCACGAATATGTATTTCCACCGCAGCACGAATTCGAATGGAGGCGCGTGACTCAGGACATGCATCGAAGCGGTAGGAATCCGCACGCTTCAATCGAAGACAGAGTATTTGTGGAGACCATCGGCGGGGACCTGACGGTAAAGATCGAGGACAACACAGAGACGGGCGAGGGAATCTACTGCGAACCGGTGGATGATCCTGATCAGACACTCAATGACGCCGAGATCTATTATGCCGTGGTCGGCAACGTTATCCTGATGAAAATCCGGCCCTACCAGGAACGGCAGTTTCGCTACATCCTTTACAATGAGAAGTTGCAGAAAGCGCTGCGGCTCGATGCTATCAAAGACTCGTGTGTATTGCTCCCGGAAGACCACGGCATTGTTTTCCCGAGAGGTTATTATCTGCAAACTGGTGCGCTGAAGCAATTTGAGACCCAAATGGAGGATATGGTATTTGAAAAGCGCATCGCCTCTCCCAACGGAGAGGATTACTTGTACATTTTCTACAATCGCGACAGCGGCGTTTATATTCTCCTTTCGTACAACATAATCGAACAACAGGCCAGCCCGCCGGTCCTGTGCAATGGCTATTCGTTTTTTGACGATGGCACTCTGATCTATTTCAGGGCGGACGAGGAGGCAAAAAAGCATCATGCCATACAGATATGGCAGACCCCCTACTATGGCCCGGATTTCTCGATACCGGTTAAGAGTGACTCGGAACTCTATAAGATCGGCAACAAAGATATCGTCACCTGCATGGCTGAATGCCATGAGCTGATGAATCTCGTGGACCGGGAAGAAGTCTATTCGGGCCTGTACCTCGAGGTTGCGAAGAAGGCTGAGGAGATTCAAGACAGCTATTTTTGGATCGCCTCAAAGGATACCTTCGTTCTGTCGCAGCCGTTGGCTCAGATAAACGAGGCCGCAAGTGCCGCCGTCGATGAATTCGAAAAGGTCGTTAGGACCAAGCGCAATACCAGCCTGCGAATAGAAGAGACTGCCCGAAACTTGCGCGAGATGATCGGCGATATAGACTACGAGCAGTTAGACGATATAGATCAATTTGTCGAGCACCTGACGAAGCTGCGCGCCACGCGGGGCGAAGTGATATCGCTCAAAGACCTGCAGTATGCCGACGTCGAGGCCGTTGAGTCGCTGGAGAAGGAGGTCGCCGAGCATACCGACAAGCTCTCGGAGATGTGCGCGGAATTTCTTCTTACAGCCCAGTCGTTGGATCCCTATCGAGAGAGCATCAAATGCAGTGGCGAGAAGGTGCCGCAGGTATCCAAGGCTGCCGAGGCAAAAGAACTCGAATCCGAAGTGGAAAAGACCGCGAACGAACTGGAAATGCTGACAGACATAGTCAGCAATCTTAAGATTGCCGATGCGACGGAAACGATAGCGATTATCGACAATATTTCGCTGGTCTACTCTCAGGTCAATCAGGTCAAATCCTCGCTGAAGAACAAGCTTAACGAGCTGGGGAGGATTGAGGGACAGGCAGAATTCAGTTCCCAGTTAAAACTGATTGGCCAGTCGGTCATCAATTATCTCGACATCTGCAACACGCCTGAGAAATGCGATGAGTATCTTACGAAGGTAACGGTTCAACTCGAAACACTAGAGAGCAAGTTCGCGGATTTTGAGCAATTCATTGTGCAACTTGCTGAAAAGAGAGAGCAATTATACAATGCCTTTGAGTCGAGAAAAGTGCAACTGGTAGCCGAGCACAACCAGCGGGCATCGGCCCTGATGGCATCGGCGGAGAGGATTCTAAAAGGCATACAGAACCGGATTCAGAGCTTTACGGCTATAGATGAGATAAACGGGTATTTTGCTGGTGACCTGATGATCGACAGGATCCGTCAGACTATCCAGCAGTTGATCGACCTCGGCGACAACGTAAAGGCCGAGGATCTCAAGAGCAAGCTCAAGACGATACATCAGGACTCCATAAGGCAGCTTAAGGACAGGCAGGCCCTCTACGAGGATGGAGAGAACATCATTCGCCTCGGCAATCAGCGTTTTGCGGTCAATCGTCAGGATCTGGAGGGCACGATCGTCCGCAAAGAAGACGATATGTATTTTCATCTGACAGGCACCGGATTTTTTGAACGGATAGACGATGAACGATTGAACGAAACGAGAGACGTCTGGGATTCCAATATCGTCTCTGAGACGAATGATGTTTACAGGGCCGAGTATCTTGCCTACAAGCTCTTCCGCCAGATCGAGGCCGCTTGCGAGGAACTCGAGTTTGTTCAAACATCGGATCTAGACGCTGTCTTAAGTCGAGTTCAGGCATATATGGGGCCTCGGTATGATGAGGGCTACGTAAAAGGCGTGCACGACTGCGATGCCGCAAGAATACTGAAGGCCCTGGTTGACCTCAGGAGCAGGATTGGCCTTTTGAAGTACTCCACGCAGGCGAGAGCCCTTGGGACGGTTTTCTGGAAATTGAGCGAGAACAACGAAGGCAAACAACTGCTGAACGCCAAGATTAAGAGCATGGGGCAAGCCGGTGAATTGTTCGGCGGCAGCGACAAACAAGAGAATTATGTTGAGCAAATCGCGGACTCTCTATCCGAATTTGTGGAGACGACGGCTCTGTTCGATGCTGATTTGATCGACGAGGCGGCTGAATATTTGTTCTACGAACTTGCAGGCGATGACAAATTCATTATCGATCCGTGTGCAGTCGCCCTAAAAGACGACTTTGAATCCCACATAGAGCAGAAGAATTACAGCACCAGATTCACCAACTCACTCGATGCGGTCTCGGCGGATCCCGCGGGCAATTACAGACTGTTGCGCGACTGGGTACACTCGTATGTTCTGCGCGCCGGCGATGCATCGAGAATCGAATATGCCGATGAAGCTGCGGCGCTGCTTCTGCCGCCAAACTCGTCCGACGCCGCCCTCGAAGAGAGCACTGAGCGTCAAATCGCCGAGATGCTCGGCACTCATGCGTTGATAAGCAATGGGCTCTATGACCTGAACTACTGCCACTTTATGAAGAAGCTCCGGCGCCACGATGAGGAGTTTGCGCCGAAATTTCACCAGTATCAGAGATGCAGGAACGAACTGGTCGAAACCTACAGTCACGAGCTGCATCTCGAAGAATTTCAACCTCGCGTGCTCACGACGTTTGTCCGAAACAAGCTAATCGACCAGATATATCTGCCTTTGATCGGCGACAACCTCGCCAAACAGATCGGCGGCGAAGGCCAGGACAAGAGAACCGACCGGCAGGGGCTGCTGCTCTTGATCTCTCCCCCAGGCTACGGCAAGACAACGCTTATGGAATATGTTGCCAATCGTCTCGGCTTGACTTTCATCAAGATAAACGGCCCGGCCGTGGGCAATAGGGTTTCGTCCGTCGATCCTGACGAGGCCCCCAATGCCGCATCGAGGCAAGAGCTCAAGAAGCTCAACCTGGCCTTCGAGATGGGCGATAACGTGATGATCTATGTCGATGATATTCAGCACACAAACCCAGAATTCCTGCAGAAATTCATTTCGCTCTGCGACGCCCAGAGAAAGGTCGAAGGTGTCTACAAAGGGCGCTCGAAGACTTACGATCTGCGCGGCAAGCGTGTCTGCGTCGTCATGGCCGGCAACCCCTACACCGAAAGCGGCGAGAGATTCAGGATACCTGACATGCTTGCTAACAGAGCGGACGTCTACAACATCGGTGACATTGTCGGCGACAACTATGATCAATTCGTCGCAAGCTATATTGAGAACTGCCTGACCTCGAACCCTGTTCTCGAAAAGCTCGCTCGTCGAAGCCAGAACGATGTGTACATGATAATGCGCGTCGCAGAGACAGGACAGCAGGAGGGCATAGAATTTGAGGACAGCTACTCGGCAGAGGAACTCGACGAACATCTCTCCACAATGAAAAAGCTCTACGTGGTCCGCGATGTCGTCCTGAAGGTGAATCGCCAGTACATACTGTCCGCCGGACAATCAGAGCAATACAGGACCGAGCCGCCATTCCTGCTCCAGGGATCTTATCGAAACATGAACCGCATTGCCGGCAGAGTCCTGCCGATTATGAACGACCAGGAGTTGTGGAACCTGATCTATTCAACCTACGAGCAGGATGCTCAAACGCTTACCACAGGCACCGAGTCAAATCTACTCAAGTTCAGAGAGCTCACCGGCAGATTGACGCCCGAGCAGGCTCAACGCTGGCAAGACATAAAGAAGACGTTCGCAAGGAATCTTCTGCTGGGCGGCGATGCTGAAGATAATGTCGGTAAGGTAATTCGGCAATTGAACGCCTTTAGCGCCGGGCTGGAATCTTTGAAGGATGTTATCGCCGACGGGATTTCAGATATCAGGAGCAAGAAGGAAGCTGAGCACGCAGAACCGACGAGGGATGCATTCAGAGAGGTCGGTCAACAGGTTCTCAGCAGAATGTCGGAGATGATCGACGAAATGAAACTTCAGCGAGCCGAGCAATCCAAGGTGCCCAAGACGGCGATCGAGCTGAAGGCTCAGAAAGACATCAATATGCTGACGTCTGTTCTGGAAGAACAATTCAGAGCCATGGAGACCTGGCTCTTGCCGATGTCGCATGAGGAGAAGAAGAGTAAGCAAAAGGTCATCGCCGATTTGATGGAACGCTTTGAGGCGATGGTCAAAGGCTACAAAAAATTGATCGACGTCCTGAAGAGCAAGTATGAGCCCGAAAAGGAACCTCTGGCGTCGAAAGAAAAAAGACGGCAGGTCAAGGCGAAGGTGACAAAGAAGACAAGTAGTCCGGCGAAACCAAAGAAGGCAAATTGAGGTCGACTCCAATCGAGCGACCACCACACATGGGACGCATAAGTCGGTTAAGAGCCATAACAAAATCACGGATCGAAGCATTTCTCGCTTCTCTGGAAGAGCCTGAAATGATCCTGCCTCAATTGATGAGGGAAATGGAAGAGAAGGTCAGGGAAGCAGCCCGAGCGGAGGCAAAAGCCCTTTCGGCAGTCAAAGGCGATCGCAGAAGATTGGATGCCGGATTGGGAAAGATTGTTCGGTTTAAAGAGGGTGCCGTCTTGGCGGTGAAAGCCAACGAAATGGATACTGCCAGGCAAGCAATCGCAGCCCAAATCCAGGCGGAAAGGCAAGTGAACAAGTGCAGAAACGATCTTGCTACTTCAGAATCGGCTTACAATTCCGCCACCCAGGCGCGCAAGCAACTGCGGCAAAGCCTTAAAGAGCTGAAGCTCAAGCAGAATGATATTGTAAAGAGAAGCAGGGAAATCAGAAGAGAGCTGTCGCTCAATGAGAAATTGGACAGCTTCTCAGGCGGCGCCGGCAAAAGCATCCTTGATATGGTTGCAAGGATGGAAGCCAAGGTCGATGAGGCGGAGGCCGAAATAGAGATCACAGACGAGATAACGCGGACGCTGGGAATCAGCTTTCCATACGAACGTGTGAAAGTTCTTGAATCGGATGCCGAGGTTGATCGACGTCTGGATGAGATGAAGCGAAAGATTCAGGGCGGCTGAATTTCCCCAAGATAGCCGTCACTCCTCTCGAGTTAGAACGAGAGTTGCCCTTCGGACGCTGAAGGAATCGTCACCGGAAAACACCAGGTAGAGTTCGCGTCCGTCGGCACTCATCCACTTGGCCGGAAAGTCACCGTGCTCTCCGGGGCCGACATCCCAAGCTTCAGTGTAGAAGGCTGTGGACCAGGGGCCCCAGGGCTGCGGTGCATCGTATACGGCAAAACCACCTTCGAACCTGGTGTCACCGCGATCGGCACTGCCCTTCGGTGCCGGGATCTGTTGCCACCAAAGGTAACGACGCAGCGGCGCACTATAGGTAATGGCAGAGCGAAGGCAACAGTCGGCATGACTGAAAACCCCTCCGCGGCGTTTGAAGTCACGCGACCAGACTGCGTTGCCGGCCTGGTCTGCTCGTTCAAAGAATTCCCAGAATCCTTGTTCGGTGATTCGGTCCTTTGGTACGCGCATGATTATAAAGCGATCCGCAGGCGTATCGGCCAATGGCCCGTCATGCGAATAAGCATACACGTAATTGTCCCGAGCCCCTTCGTAATCCTTGCCGTAGTTCACAAATCCTACCAGGCCAAATTGCGGGAATCGCCAGTTCGCGAACGTCCACGTTCGAGCATAATCGCCAGACCAGGCCAGTTGGGTTTGACCGCCCTGTCGATCGGCGTGCCCCATCAGTAGATACAGCATACCATCGATCGAGATAATACCCCAGCCCTTTCGCCCGGAACGCCCGCCGCCGGATTGCTCGGCTGGCGACCGGATATTCGTGCCAACAAAATCTCCGGGTGTCCCGACGATACGGGCGAATCCCAAGCTGAGCTTCTTCGGCACCTTGGGCTCGAAGCCCCAGCCGTCTCCCCATGTGGTGTATATCGCATCATCATCCGCCCAGGTAATCGGCCAGTTATCGCCGCCGGCCGCCTTACGAATAATCGTGTTGGCCGGAGCCCAGATCATCTTTCGGATAACCGTGCTGGGTGGATAAGGAGGACCACAAGTTGCAGTCGCCGAAAATACCGAGAGGATCACCAGCACAGATAGAATCACTACGGCACGGGCGCACCACGCTCGGCGTAGAAGTGACTGATCCCCTGCGCCCGGGCCCGCCAAGATCCACAGTCCGAACTGCCTCGATCTCATGGCCAATCTCCTGTAAATCATTTCTCGGATGTCTGTGATAATAGCCAGTTCCCCTCATCTTTTCAAGTTCTGCGCCTTTCGGCAAGGTTTCAAAAGTGGGTGACTAAACCATTGAAGCTTCCTTGTTTGTTTGACGTGGTGCAATATCAAATGTCGACTGGTGAATGATGAGTTCAGAAGTATTGTAGAAGGAAGACCTGCGAATGCGCAAATCGGTCCACGTGCGTCATCCCCACACTTCGACATTGGATCTTCCTTGTTCCGCCGCAAGGCGTCCTGTGGAGATATTGGATATGCAAAAGGGGCGATCGGCCGGCGTACCTTTATCTTTTGGCTCGGCCTGCTTGTCCGCGGGAATCGCAGCACGGGCAGAGACACTATCGGCGGATCCTCTAATCCTGGCGGTATTTCAACTCAATGTTCTCGTGCTGGTCCTCTTTCCTTTCCTCTTCGTAGTTGAAATGGTATCCGGGCTCTTTGCCGGGATCGCTTGCATTGTGGCATGGCGTGCAAGATCTCACTCCGGCTCTGTGGAAGCCGACCGCCCGAAGCTCAGCGAACGTGTAAGGCCGCTTGTTCTCCTTGATATCCTCATGTATTTCGA
>LJTR01000445.1:956-5570 GCA_001303465.1 Phycisphaerae bacterium SG8_4 | reverse complement strand
GATCGCAAGCGGGTACTCGTGTCTCACGAACACGAATCCCTCGGTTGCACCGATGGCCAGCCCGCCAATGGCCATCCCCTCGATCACGCTGTGTGGGTTACCTTCCAGAATGCTGCGATCCATATAGGCACCGGGATCGCCTTCGTCCGCGTTGCAGACAACGTACTTCTGGCCGCCTTCCTGTCGCCGCGCCATTTCCCACTTGTCAGCGGTCGGGAATCCCGCGCCGCCGCGTCCCCTGAGTCCCGACTTCCGGATCTCTGCGATGATTCCCTCGGGCGTGTAGTCTGTAAGAGACTGGGCCCAGGAGTCGTAGCCGCCCTCAGCGATGTAGTGGAATAGTCTTATGGGGTCGATGTGCTGGTTCTTTCCCAATAACTTGCGCTGTTGCTTGGCGAAGAACGGAATGTCGTCGAGGCGGCGGTAGCGTTCACCGGTGACAGGATCGCGATAGAGCAGGTCATCGACCTGTGTGCCTGCGACCAGGGCATCGATGATCAGCGGGACGTCCCCATTGCCGACTTGTGGATAGAAAGCCATCTCGGGCTCAGTCACGACAAAGGGGCCCATCTCGCAAAAACCTTGACAACCGGTAATTCGAAGTGCGATCCGATCAACGAGCTGCCGGTCCAGGAGCGTTCTCTTGACGATGCGTTGAACGTTGTTGGCGCCGCTCGCCTGACAGGCCGTGCCGGCGCATACCGCGATGCCACATGAGCGCCGCTCGAGGCGGCCGCGTATGCGTCGCCGCAAGCCTGCAAGTTCGCTAGTGGAGCGTATTCTTGGCATCGGGGAATCTGTCCGTTCCTGTCTTCGCGCGCGTGACTATGGCTGGAAGCGTCACAGAGCCAAGTGCTCTTCGTCCGCGAGGTCGAGCATGTGCTCCTTACAACCACGACGTGAGCAGAACTGGACGGTCCCGCCGCCTCTGACGAAGAGGATGATCATCGGGGCATCGCATGACGCGCAGAGTCTCCCGGATCGCAGTTCCGCGTGGCAACTCGGGCAAAAGAAGTGAGCTATCACTCCCGGCGGTATCTCGTACTCCGACTCGATCCGATAGTCGCCGTACAAACTGCTCAGTCTTACCCAGCCGTGCTTCCTGTGGAAAGAGACGGTCACACGGACCATTGGATAACCGTCGAGCCGGTGCTCGCGAGTCATCAGGCTGCGGTTGCAGCGCGGGCATGAAACGTTTACCGCAAAGACCTCTTCTTCGGCCGTCATTTTCAGGATGTTCTCGTCTCGGCAGGCGTGCTTGAGGATCTTCTCGACATCCGCACTTTTGACATTCCGGTAGTACTCACCATCGATGACAGCGACCGGACCAAGCGCACACGCGCCGAGACAGTTCACCGTGGAAAGCGAGAACTCACGGTCCCGGGTCGTCTCGCCTGCTCTGATCGCCAGTGCCTGTTCGAATCCTTCAAGCACATCAGGCGACCTTCGCACGTGACAGGCCGTACCCATGCAAACGGATGCCACGTGTCTTCCTTTAGGCTTCAGGCTGAAGTTGCGGTAGAACGTCGCGAGCGCGTACATGTCCACCAGCGAGCGCCCGGTTCTGTTGGCAACGATCTTGAGGGCCCCTCTGGGCAAGAAGTTGTAGGTGGCCTGGATGTCCTCGAGAATCGAGATGATGGAGCCGTGGCGGCCGTTGTACTTATCGACAAGCCTGAAGACGTCCTCCGGGTTCATGCGCACGCCCATCATCTCAAGACCACCTCGCCGCCGGGAAACAAGACTGCGGCCTAGCGATACTCGTCGCAGTGCCAGATACCCGCTTCGGCATGGGCAAACTCGCACGTTTCCCACATCTCGCAGTCGCGACACAGTCCACGTCGTCCGTTCAGGCTCGGCGACATCACGTCGCAGCAACCCTCGTCGACTGCGGACGTTGCCACCCTCGGGTTCTCTAACTCGACCGGCCTGATGGCGCAGAACTCGTCGCACTGGAAGACGCGACGCGGGAGAGCCTCCACGAACGTGCACGTGGGAGCATGCACGCAGTTTGAACATTGACCGCCCAGCACATTCTTCGATATCACGGTAACCCCCTGGTTGTGTCCACGGCCATACACAAGGCAAGGGGCGTGCTAAGCTTTACTGCTCATTGGCGGGTCGAGGCAGAGCGGGCTTGAGTCCCCGAAAACCCAGGTTTGACGGGGACTTGAGCGTGGGGCGTTCCGTCCGACGCTTTAAGGAGAGTCCAGCGGGAAGTCTCGAGAAGGCGGAGAGATTTGAACCGCCGGGGAATAACACCCCGGTCAGGCCGTGTTCAGTCGCGTGCCTCGTCGGAAACCGAATAGCGTTTGAGTTTCTCTCGCAACGTCTTGCGGTCGATACCGAGTATTTCCGCCGCCCGCGTCTTGTTGCCGCCCACGTTTTCCAAGACGCTAAGAACGTGCTCGCTCTCGACTTCCGCCAGCGAGCAAAGACGGTCGATTCGGCGTGGCACGGAGAAACGCATCACCGAGGGCAGGTCCGGAACGTCAATCGACTCAGCCTCACTCATCACCACCAGCCGGTGAATTACGTTCTCCAGCTCCCTGACGTTACCCGGCCAGTGGTAGCGGCGCAGGACTTCGAGGACGCCATCGGAGAACCGCGGCGTCGCTTTGCCGAGCTCTTCCGACGCTTTGCCAACGAAGTGTTGTGTCAGCAGAAGCACATCGTCCCCTCTTTCACGTAGAGGCGGGACATCGATGCTGAGGACGTTGAGGCGGAAGAAAAGATCTTCACGGAACAGTTTCCTGCGCACCAAATCGCGCAGATCCCTGTTCGTGGCTACGATGATCCGAACATCCACGTGAATGTGCTGAGCGCCACCGACCATGCGCACTTCACCGTCCTGAAGCACCCGCAGCAGCTTGACCTGCATCGCCAGGCTTGTCTCACTGATTTCATCCAGAAATGCGGTGCCACCGTCGGCGACCTGAAAGAAGCCGGCCCGTGATTCCGTGGCGCCTGTATATGCGCCTTTGACGTGGCCGAACAGCTCGCTTTCCAGGAGGCCCTCCGGTATGCCGCCGCAGTTGATAGGCACGAACGGCGCGTGCGCTCGCCCTCCCGCATAGTGAATACCTCGGGCGACCAACTCCTTTCCGGTGCCGCTCTCACCCGTGATCAGCACGGTCGATGGCACCGAGGCGGCCTTGGCCATCGATCGATACACGCCTTGCATGGCTTCGGACTCGCCCACCAGGCCGTAGGGGTTGCCTGGCGCCGCCGCCCCCTGAGACCGGGCGGCGCGTTGGAAACGAACCTTCTGAAGCGCGTCGCGGACTGCTGAAAGAAGTTCGGCCTCCGTAAACGGCTTCGGCAGGTAGTTCTCGGCTCCCTCTTTGACCGCGGCCACTGCACTCTCGATCGAGGCAAAGCCGGTGATCATGATGATGCCTATGTCCTTCGTTCGGGCACGCACATGTTTGATCAAGTCGAGCCCGCCGACCTTCGGCATCTTCAGGTCGGTGATCACGAGATCTATCGACGTCTTCTCCATAACCTCGACGGCCTCTGCCACGCCGGGAGCGGTGATGACCTCATAGCCTTCGGCGCTAAGATTGCGTCGGACTACTTCGCGGGCATCGGGCGAGTCGTCGACGACCAGGACTCGGTCTTTGACGTCATTCATGTTCTCTCTTCGCGCGGGTTCGCGGTTCCAGTTCAGGGCTCGGTTCCACGCCATGTGGCAGTCGTACGGTGAACTTCGACCCCTTCCCGACTTCGCTCGCGACATCTATGGCTCCGCCGTGAGCACTGATGATCCCGTGCACTACGGACAGGCCCAGCCCCGTACCCTCCCCGACATCCTTGGTCGTGAAGAACGGGTTGAAGATCTGGTCCATCACATCCCCGGTCATTCCGACACCGTTATCCTCCACCTCAATGATCGCCGTACTGTCATCAAATCGCGTCTCGACTGTCAGTCTGCCGCCACCCGGCATCGACTGCATGGCATTCACGACAAGATTGACTACGACCTGCTTGAGCTGGACTGGAGCTGCCTGAACTTCAAACACCTGTTCTTCAGCACGCCTGACGATCTCTATCCCCTCATTGGCGCATTGATTCTCTATCAGGGACAACGCCTCATCGACCACACTGGCGATAGAGACCGGGACCTTCTGGATCGGTGTCTGCCGAGCGAAGAACCTGAGGCTGTTCACAATCTCTCGAGCCTGGAGCGATGCTGCGATGATTTTGTCCAGATCCTCGGCTGTGCTCTTTGGCAATCCATCGCCCTTTCGAGCCAGTTGCGCATAACCCAGAATGCTGCCCAGCGGTTCGTTTATCTCATGCGCCACACCCGCCGCAAGTTTCCCTATGGTCGCCAGGCGGTCCGCGTGTCGCAGTTGCGCCTCGAGGTCCAACCGCTCGACCGCGGCCTGCCGCCGGCCGAGGAACTCGCCGATCTCCCGGGCCACACCTTCGATCAAATGCGCTTCCTCCTTCAGGAACACTCCGTTGACCGCGTCTTCCACATCTAAGACATACCCAACTTCCACAGTGCCGCGACAGATACCGTTCACCATAATCTCGGCGACCTGGCGTGAGCGGGCAGCCTCGAACCCCTCCGTGGCGTGCTCTTTTCCGTCAAGAATGATTCGGGCC
>LJTR01000445.1:0-908 GCA_001303465.1 Phycisphaerae bacterium SG8_4 | reverse complement strand
CTGCCATCCTGGCGGCAAAAGCTCTACTATCCGGCCTATGGCATCATCCACGCTCACATTGCTGTCCTCGACTATGCGTGCGATGCCGTAAAGACACGCCAATTCCTTGACGCGCTCGTGAAGCGCGGCCTGAGAGCGCCGCTGGGCTATGGCCAGTCCGAGTGTTTCCCCCACTACCTCGTAGGACTCGATGATCTCACGCGAAAAAGCCTCCTCTCGCGAACATTCGAGTCGCAAAATCCCAACATTGTTGACATCGACCGTAAAAGGAACGAGCGCCACCGACCTTGCTCCTCGAAAGTCTAAATGAACGTTCGACTGCGCCGGGTAGCCGGTTACCGTCTGTTCGACGTCGCCTGTCCAGAAACTACCGTACGGAGTGAAACACGGTGCTGAAGGGTCGATGGCTCCGTTCAGCTCATCGATAATGATCCCCTTCAGTCCTAGTGCATGATTATCGCTGGGGGAGACCGAGGCGTCCTTCGCTTCGTCGGTGTGCAAGGCCTCATACACGTAAAGTTCTTCCGGTCGACATACCGCGCGCACGCGGTACTCGACATTGCCTCTCAGCCTCAACTCGAGCGCATCACAATCCGAGAACTGCAACAGCGTCCTTGACAGGGCACGCAGGAAATCACTGCGCCGAGTTTCCTTGTTCGCGAGATGCATGATCTGCCGCGAGAGCGTGACGAACGCTCGCAACGACCGGCCCTTCGGTTTCGGCCGTTCACCTGCTACCATGTGAATACCACAGCTCGTTCCAGCCTGAAGTTTGTTCCACCATCAGCGTGCGAGCGCCCTCGTGATCCGCCCCATACCGTGAGTCGCTCGCTTGAACACCCACCGAGCACAAACCTAACTCCTGCCTTTCACCTCTGAAAGACAGATCCACGCATCTGAGCCGGCAC
>LJTR01000444.1 GCA_001303465.1 Phycisphaerae bacterium SG8_4 | reverse complement strand
GAGAGTTGTCGGATCTGTCGGGTCTGCAGCCTAGCGGAGTTCTGCAGGACAAGCAGCACGAACTTGAGAGAGAGATTCGCAAGACGCTCGTCGAGATCAAATCCGAAGTGCATTCGAGACTCGTTTTCGGAACCGGGTGCGTGCCGATGATCCTGATCGGGATTGGCCTGGGCATAATCAAGAAGGGCGGGCACCTGCTCACCGCCTTCGGCGCAAGCTGTGTACCTGCCGCCGTGCTGATAGTGTGCATAATGAGCGGCAAACAAATGACCGAGAACCTGGGCGCTGCCGAGACGCTCTCGGGAGTGGCGATTATGTGGGCGGGACTGGTATTCCTGTCGCTGGTGGTTATCCTCATATATGGCCACCTTCTGAGACACTGAGAGTTCAACGCTCAATACATGATGCTCGATGATCGACAATCCTGAATCGAGAATCGAATTATGAAGATACTGGACAGATACGTTGCGAAGAATTTCATCATCGGTTACGTAATCGCTTTCGGCGTGCTGATGGGGCTGCGCATAATCACGGATCTGTTCGTCAATCTCGACGAGTTCACCGAGCACGCAGACATGACCACCAAGGAGGTAATCAAAAATGTGCTGACATTCTATTGTCTCAACTGCACACTTTACTTTCGCGATTTCGCGGGGATGATCACTGCGGTTGCGGCAGCTTTTTCATTCGGGCGAATGGTCCGGTCGAATGAACTGGTTGCCATAATGGCTTCGGGCATTAGCCTCAAGCGAATAATCGCCCCGATAGTGTTCCTGGCGCTGCTGCTTACGGGCGTGCTAATCATCGACCAGGAATTTCTGATCCCGCCGCTTGCCGATAAGCTCGTGCGCAGCCACGACGATCTTCCGGGGCAGGAATCTTATGACGTGCGGTTCATCAGCGACAGCAAAGGGTCGCTGATTAATTCTCAGAAATTCGACGTTGGCACCTCGACGCTTCACAATCCGACTATCCTGCTGCGCCAACTGAATGCGGAATCCAGGATATGGGAAGTAGTCGGCCGCATAACTGCGGAGAAGGCGGTTTACAACGAGCAGACGGGCGATTGGGACCTGCACAGCCGAGACGCCAAGACCAACGAGCTTGTCCCCTACGGTGTGCACGAGAAGGCCGACGTCCTGGCGGTGCCGGAGAAAGTGCGATTCTACAAGAGCGACATCACGGCTAAAGACATACCCATCAGGCGCAAGAGCGAGCACAAGTCCCTGCTGTCTTTTCGATATCTGACGATTCTCGAACGGCAGGAAACCGGAATCAGGGACAGGTTCCAGCTTTCGAGCCAGAAGCATTTTCGCATTACCGACCCGATCATAAACCTGGTTATGCTTATGGTAAGTTTGCCGATTCTGGTCTGTCGCGATCCGAAGGCGATGAAATCGGCCGTCATGATCAGCTTCAGCATCACGGCAGCCTGCTTTGTCACGACATTCATCTGCAAAATGCTTGCCACGGAGGTGGTCTTCGACAAGGTAATGCCGGCCTTGTGGGCTTGGCTGCCGGTTTTCATCTTCCTGCCGATTGCTTTTGTCGAGCTGGACTCAATGAAGACCTGATCTCAGTCCTGTGGGGCTATCGTCAGAAGTAGAACCTCAACTGGAACCACAGAATATTTGTATTCGTCCATATGCCGTCGGTCTTGTCGGAGTCCCAGACATAGTAGAATCCGCCCGCAGTATTGGCCGACGGCTCGAAAGACAATCCCGAATAAACCTTGTTCCTGTCGAAGCCGGGGCCGTCGAGATCGATGTACACCTGGTCCGCAAAGCGCGGGCGCAACTTCCACTTTGTCAGCTCATAAGGCAGCGTGATCGTGAGTTTGTTCGTATAGCGCCACTGGTCCCTTTCCTGCTCTTTGTTTCGATACTCGAGCCTGGACCTGTCATAAAGGTCGATCTCGCCCAGCTGACCCTTTACGGTGACATTTACGTGCGGCCGCCTTTCCCGTCGCCAGTCGCTCGATCCGGACCTCTTGAACGTGTGCCTGTAGTTGAGCCCTATATCCACCCAGTCGGCAAGACCCTCATAGACGAATCCGAGATCTGTGTGTTGATACGTGAATCTCTGGGCCTCGTCGCCCATCTTCAGAAGCTCGTCGACGCAGACTCGCCAGTTGTTCTTGAGATCGAACGAGGTACCCGCTGTGGTCCAAAACTCGAAACCTCCCTCACCCTCGTAGTTAGCAAGACATCTGCCGCCGAGGTGCGCAACGGACATGACCGCCACAATGAAGTATGCTTCTGCCCTGTACAATCTGCCGGTTGACTTTACCCTCATCAAGATAGACAAACTCACTTAACTGAACGGTCAAAGATGCCACGATGGCTTGCTATTGAGAGCGACAGGATACTGTGGCCGGTCGGCGATGTCAATCGGCATTTCCGAGTATTTTGCTGAAGTATCGCGAAGCTTGATCTGACTCTAAGCGAAGAAGACTTCACCGTCGCGGCTTCGACCCCAGAGATCGATTTGCCGGTCAATGTTGCCTTCAGCGAAGCTTGACGGACGTATACGACCAATTTCATCTGTACGAATCCACCCTTCGACCTGGCCGAAATCACCCGTTACAATTGCCCCGAACCAATCGTTCATATGCTTTAGTTGTACTCTGAATTGATCATCGGCGTCATACACGGCCATCACTGCGGCGATGCGCGTCTTCTTGGATTTGACCACGGTCTGTGCCGTGACGTGCCAATGATTGGCTTTGTCACGGTGATAGGCTTTCGGGATCCCATGATTGTAGGGAGTGTCGAATTGATCGGTCTGCGTGAGTTTCAATCCACCGGAGCACGCCAGGTTGACATCCAGCGTCGCGCCGCGACGACGTGAAGTCACGGCGTTGCCTTTAATTGTCATTTTCTCAAAGGCGTGTAACATCCACTGATATCGACTATTCGTCGGGGCCTCGATTTCATCGAGGAGAAGAAACAGGCCCGGGCGGAGGAACAAAATCCGGCGAATCCACTTGTTGAGCTTGCCGACATACGCCGGCGTGGCGTCACCGGCGACGTATGAATAGCCCGCCGCATCTTTGAACTCGATTATAGCGCCGTTTGCTTCGGCAGCGCGTATCTTCTGTCCCTGGCCGTTGACGAGTATACAATTGTTGGCTTTGGTTGACCGCGTCCACTGGGCGTGGTGAGGTTTGCCGTATGAGGGTCCGTAATAGCCCGACGGAATTGCCAGTGCCGTGCCACCTTTCATGATGGCAAATGCGTTCTGATCTGCGTGACTGTGTGAGACGCTGCCGTAGGGGCTGCTCTTGAAAATCAGGCACGTGTCGCTTTCAGGCCTGGTCATGTCACTATGGAGCCCGGCCCAGCCAACGCTCTTGAAGACTCGTGAGTTGGGCAGATCGGTCGGCGCTTTGGCCGGCAGCTCGTCCTCGTGCAACAAGGCGCCGAAGCCACTCTTCTGGCCTCGATAGCCGGGGATTTGTTTGACCCACCAGCCGACGTACGGATCGTCGTAGCGGTGCGCGTGAAAGGACATCAGATCGGCATAGCCGCTTCCTCCACGAACGCCGGGCCCGCCGCCCTCGGCCGAGTCGCCGAACGGGCGAATTTCGCCGTGATTGGCTGTGCAGTAGAAGAAGAAGTACCGCACGTTGTTGAAAAAGGGACGCTGCCACAGATCATAATCCGCGAGCTGGCGTAGACTTTCAAATGCCGGGATGTAGAACGTATTGTACCACAGGCCGTAGGGCGTCCCTTCGGCCCAGCCGCCGTCGATTCCGGCCCAGTGGGGGTAGAACGTCAGCATGGCTTTGAGCGAGTAAGTCAACCAGGTTTCGGTGTCGGGGGTTTCGCCGGCCATCGCGATTGACATGTCGGTCAGATACGCAATCAGCCTTCCGTTGTGACTCTCGCCGGGATACGTGAGATAATTGCCGCGATCGAGGCGCCGGTAGGTTTGCCATGCTCGGGCCCGGCACATGTCAAAGACCTGTTTCCTCTCCTTATCGTTCAGCGCCGGGTACAGCCAGTCATACGCGATGTGGGCGCATTTCGAGAAGGACAGTCCTGCTTCGTCCCCCCACTTGGCTCTGACTGAGGTCACGTCATCGTCGTCCGTCGGCCAGGAGGCGATCTCCAGCAGAATTCTCTTGGCTGCCCGGGCGTATTTTTCCTCTTCACTCATTAGAAACGCCAGCGAGAGATTCATCAGAGCCCCATCCACGTAGCCGCGGAAGTACGAAAAATAGCGCCCGTACTCCAGGCGCGCGGTGCTGGCGTCTTTGATCAGGTGATACTTCGGGAATTCGGGGATGCCTTTCGAGAGAGCCCTGTCGGCCGAGGATTTGCAGGTTCTCCAGGATTTGGCGCGCGTCGAGGACAATGTCGCACGGATGCTATCCAGATCGGCCTTGGGATAGAGAACGCGCGAGTGCTCGACGGGGACGCGCTGGAGTAATTCTTTCGGGGCAACCCAGGGCAACTTGGCGGCGCCGGGCAGAATGGTGAAGGAGCGATAGTCAGCCGCCGTTGGGCATGGAAGCCAGGCCAGCCCGACCGGGGATATCGGCAACTCCGCGCCGTCATCCGGGCGAGGAAAGAGCATTCGACCGGAGGATTTTTCTTTCAGGAACTCTGTAGATTTTCGCGCCCGTGCGTAGAGATCGGCCCAGGGCAGGACCGCATTCAAGCCAAGCGCGCCGGTTGTCTTGATGAATGTGCGTCGTTTCATGCCGCACATCCTATCAGGTCGCCTCGCACAGTTCAACTCGGTCGTGCAAAATGATCAGAACGTCCACACCAGATCGCCCATGAATCTTCGATAATCCAGGTCTTTGCTCGTGTGAGTGTCCTCGGTAAGATAATAGGTCGCATACCAATACAGATTCTCTGCCAACTGATACTTGAACACGAATCTGTGTCCTTTCGAGTTCGTTTGGGAACCGAGGAAATCGGACTCGCCGAAGCCTCCAACAACGGCGTCGGCATCCGTTTCCCTGTAGTCGTATCCGCACTCCCACGAACCTGGATCGTCGTCTTTGGCCTTGTTGAATCTGGTCCCGACCAGCCAGCCCGTGTCCTCGCTGGTGGTTGCGACAACGTTCCGGACCCAACTGGCAAAAAGGGTGGTCGGCAGCGAGCCGCATTTGAATCCGTATTCCCCGAAGAGCTCGAGGATGTTGAAATCGTCCTTGTATCCGCCTGCGGCCGTAGTGTTACCATAGAAGCTTGAACTGCCCCATGTGCTCTTGAGATCGGCTCTGCCCTCGATGTTGCCGTAGTCGTAGTAGGTCGCCCCGGCGAGCACGTGATCCGGATTGCCGATCGTGCGTTTCCAGTAGGTCTGAGCAGCCCAGAGCGAAGCGTCGGCTACACTGCTGCTCTCGTCAATCCAGAGGCCGCCGCCGTTGAAGAAGAGCTGATCGGTGTCGTTGACGGGCGTATTATACTGAACCGCGACACCTTCAGGATTGAGGTCGCTGTCCCAGATGAGCTGATTCTTGCCGGCCTTATAGAACGGATTCTTGATCTTTCCGCCTGTGACGTTCAGACCTTCTGCACTGGCGGGGTGCCAGTTGAAGAACGCCTGATCCAGCCAGACGTACTTCTTGGAGAAGGCGTCCTCGAGGTCTTGATTCGTCGTGATCGGGCTTCTGTCGCCGCCACTGGCGATCCTAAAGCCAAGATCCGATGTGTCGTTGACAGCGGCATCGACCTTCAATCGCGCACGTATCCGGTGGCGATATACCCCGTTTTCCCATTTGCCGGTGCTGTCCTGTTCGTCGATGTGGTCCTGGCGATATCTAAGGTCGCCCGATACCTTGACCTTCTCGGCCCATTTCAGGCCGTCGGGCAAAGCCGCAGTCTGCTGGCCTTTTACTGCTTCGGCAACCTTCGCTTCGACTTGCCGCTCTTGTTTTGCCTCAAGCTCGTCGAGCCGATTCTGCAATTGCTGGAGCTGCTCGGCTTGTTTCTGAATCAACTCCCTTAGCTCGCCCATTTCATCGGCTCTCGCGGCAGAAATCTGATTGAGAATCAGGAACATCATGGGCAGCACGAGAATCCA
>LJTR01000040.1 GCA_001303465.1 Phycisphaerae bacterium SG8_4 | reverse complement strand
TGCCACGGGATCGAAGCTCGCGAGTATCAGACCGAGTTTCTTCGGCGTGCCGGACAGGTGCATGCCGGTAAGGGCAACCGAGGCGTCCACCACCGACAGATCGGGCTTCTTATAGCGGCACACATCGACGACCGACTTGTCCGTTGATGGGCTGTGCAGTCTGGCCTTGTTCCATCCTCCGGCGTAGAATTTCCCCGGCGCGATGCCGAACATGTTCTTCATCGCAATGGTCGTCTTGGTGAAGCTGTGGTCTTTGAGCACCGGCAGCGAGATTACGAACGCACCCCGCAGAATGGAGGGTAGGTGGAATCTCTTCAGTTGAAAGGCATCTTTGTCTTCGAGGACAATTGTCTCGGCGTCGTTGAACTCGATCAGCTCCAAGCCGTGCCTCTCGGCCATCTCCGCATATCCCAGTGCGGCGAAGATATCGGCGGTTACCCCGCTGCCGCAACCCTCGCCGATGGCGATTTCGGCCTTCGTATGGTCCTTGCAGTAATTGTAAAGCGCCTCGGCAGCGTCGACGCTCGTCGTGACCGGCGGAGGTGAAGAATTGGTCAGGTTCGGCTTGATTATGATAAGCCCCTGTTGAGGCAGGCGGTCGGCGGCGGTCACGAGATCGAGGGCCCGGGCGATACTGCGCGGATAGTCGGTGAATTCTACTCTGGCTACTTGGCTCATAGGTCCTCAAAAGTTTTGCTTCTGTAAATTCCGAACAAAATCATCCCGTCCACAGTATTGACTGTCAAGAATTTTTGGGTAAATACCGGCCCATCCCGCACCCTCAGAGGCGGATTCGGGCGAGCAGGTGGACATGCATATTTTGTTCGGTTAAGGCTTGACAGTCGAGATTTTCTGGGTAGATTTGTACAATTCCGCAGCAGTTGGGCTGGATTGCGGGGCGAAAGTTAGGTCTGTGTTTTTTGGAGAAAGATATGATAGAGGTCAAAGAACTTCGGCGCAGTTTTGGGCCGGTCGTTGCTGTTGACGGTATATCGTTCAATGTCGAAAAAGGAGAAGTCCTCGGTCTTCTCGGGCCAAACGGCGCCGGCAAGACCACCGCGATGCGGATCCTGGCCTGTTTTCTCAAACCCGACAGCGGCACTGCCTCGGTATGCGGGCACGACATTCTCCAGGAGCCGACCGCCGTCAAGAAGTCGCTCGGGTACCTGGCTGAGAATGTGCCGGCATACAGTGAAATGACCGTGGGAGGCTTCCTGAACTTTGTATGTGACGCCAGAGAAATCAAAGGCAGGGCGCGCAAGCAGGCGCTCGACCGCGTCGTCCCGTCCTGTTCGATTGAATCAGTATACCATCAGACCATCGACACGCTGTCTAAGGGATACAAGCGCCGTGTCGGGCTGGCCCAGGCACTAATTCACGATCCCAGAGTGTTGATTCTCGACGAGCCCACAGACGGCCTGGATCCCAATCAGAAACATGACGTCAGAAAACTCATAAACAAGATGGCCAAGGACAAGTGCATCATTATCTCAACCCACATCCTCGAAGAGGTGGAGGCCGTGTGCACGAGAACGGTGATCATTGCCAGAGGCCGGATACTGGTGGATTCCACTCCCAAGGACTTGAAGGAAGAGCACCAATGCAGTCTCAATAGCGTCTTTCGCAAAATCACCACAACCAATACCGGCAAGAAAGCCAAAAGCGCGTAGAGGGGTTGCTGCGCGAATGACAAGCGTTCGGTTGCACTTTTGTTGAGGAGCATAATAAATGAATAGTTTCCTGGCAGTATTCAAAAGAGAATTGAAGGGCTACTTTGCGACACCTCTTGCCTATGTGTTCCTCGTGATCTTTCTGTTCTTCTCAGGATACCTGGCCTTCAAGGAGGGGTTCTACGAGATGCGACAGGCGGATATGGCGGCTTTTTTCAGGAATTTGCCGCTGTTGTTCGTATTTATGGTGCCGTCGACCGCGATGCGGCTCTGGGCCGAAGAGCGAAAGGTGGGCTCGATCGAACTTCTGCTGACCCTGCCGATCACGATAACACAGGCGGTTCTCGGCAAGTTCTTCGCCGCCTGGCTCTTTTTGGCGATCGCCCTTGCACTGACCTTTCCGATGGTCATAACGGTCTGCTACCTTGGCAACCCCGACATCGGCCTGATCATAACTGGATATCTGGGCAGCCTGCTAATGGCCGGCGGCTTTCTCGCCATCGGTTGTTTCTTCTCGGCTCTTAGCAAGAATCAGGTGATCAGTTTCGTCCTTTCGGTGGTCGCATGTGCGATACTTGTCTTCGCGGGCATGCCCACAACGCTCAACTACATTTCGACTTTCCTGCCAGCCGGAATGGTATCGGCGATAGAAGGCATGAGCTTTCAAACACATTTCGAGTCGATCCAGAGGGGAGTGCTTTGGTTTGGGGACGTGTCATATTTCGTGCTTTTGATCGTCGGGTGGATTGCCGCCTGTACTATTGTTTTGGATGAAAGGAAGGCCAGATAATGAACCGAACGATACGAGCCATTGTTGGAGCAGGCCTTGTTTTGGTGATCGTCTTCTCTGCGATAAGCATCACCCAGAACATTGGAAGATCTCTCAAGCTTGACATTACCGAGCAGCGTCTCTATTTGCTCTCGGAGGGGACAAAGTCGATTCTGGGCAAGCTCAATCAGCCCATCAGAGCCAAGCTCTACTACGCGAAGACCGCCGCGCTTAAAGGACCGGACCAGATTCGATTCTTCAACAATTACTACGAGTACGTCAAAGCACTGCTGGAAGAATACGTCGCGGCCTCGAACGGCATGGTCGAACTGGAGATCGTCGACCCAAGGCCCTTCTCCGACGAAGAGGCGCAGGCGATGAAATACGGCCTGAGGCGATTTCCCATCACCGAAGAGGAGAGTTTCTTCTTCGGCATGGTCGTGCAGACACAATTCGGCGTCGAGAAGGCCATACCGTTCTTCTCGCCCGACCGGCAGAACTTTGTCGAATACGACGTGAGCTATCTGATAGACACCGCAGTTACGCGTCAGAAGCGAAAGATAGGCGTGCTCAGTTCGCTGCCGGTGATGGGTGACGACGTCAGCGGGTATATGGCTGAGATGATGATGAGGCAGGGCCAGCAGCCCAGGCCGGCATGGACCTTTATCGAGCAGTTGCGAAAGCAATACGAAGTCGAGACAGTAGCCACCGACACGAACGACATAAACGACATCGACATTCTGCTGGTCATTCATCCCAAGGGTTTGGCTGAGCCGACGCTGTTCGCGATAGACCAGTTCGTGCTCAAGGGTGGCAGGACAATTGTGTGCGTCGATCCCCACTGCTTCATGGACCGCCCGCCTCAGGGCATGCAAATGCAGATGCAGATGCAGCATTCGAGCAGTTCGGAGTTGAACAAGCTTCTAAGAACATGGGGTCTTGAGATGCCCGCGAGCACCTTCGCCGGGGACAGGAATCTGGCGTTGAAGGCTTCGATGCGTGCCAACCAGAGACCGGAGACCATCATCGGCTTTCTCGGTCTTAGCCCTGAAGGCAATTGCTTCAGCAAGGATCACGTGGTCACGGCCGAACTTAACCAGGTGAGGTTCCTTTTTTCCGGCATACTCAACGAGGTTGCAGATTCGAATGATGCCAACGATGTGAGTAACACCATCGAGCGGACGCCTCTTGTCACAACGAGCAGCAGGGGCAACTCTTTTACGATAAGCGGCCCCTACGAGCTGATGTTTCTGGACGGACCGAGCCTGATGAAGAAATTCGTCGACGGCGCCAAGCCCGTGTCGATGGGTTATCTGGTCACCGGGCGTCTCAAGAGCAGTTTTCCCAACGGAATCGAGGTTGAAAGCGAGTCTCCGGATCCGAACGATCCGAACGAGACCGTGACAACAACCAGGCAAATCGCGGGTTTAACCGAAGCCGACCAAAACTGCAGCGTCGTCGTCTTTTCCGACGTCGACTTTATAAGCGACACTATAGCTTACCAGAGTTCCTTCTTCGGCAAGATGGTAGTCGGAGACAACAGCACATTGATGCTCAACACTATCGAGGACATGAGCGGTTCCAGCGATCTGGTTTCGATCAGATCCAGAGGCAACTTCAAGCGGCCGTTTACAGTTGTCGACGATATTGAAAAGCAGGCCGAGGCTGAAACGGCCGCGGAGGTTGAGAAGATCAACCTGCAGATAGCAGGCTTCCAGAGCGAGCTGCAGAATATTCTCAACACGGCCAAAGAAGGTCAGGAAGAGGTAATCGGCAGCACGATTGTTGAGAAGAAGAAGGAGCTTGAATTGAAGATCCGTGACGCCCAGCGCCAGTTGCGTCAGGTGAAGATGACCAGACGTGAGCGGATCGAGCAATTGGGCAACAAGCTCCGCCAGGCCAACATGCTCGGCGCACCGATGGTCATACTGGTTATTGCTATCGTCTTGGGTCTGCGTCGAGGCGTGAGGAAGCGACATTATATCAGTCATGCGAGCGATGCCTAATAAAACAATATGAAATATCAAAAATTAAAGATCAAAATTTCGGAATCCGCCGTAGGCGGATGACTTCCTTGATTTTACATTTTCCTTTTTGATTTTTGCATTTTCTTTGGGAGTCTTATAGATGAGCAATAAGAAACTTACGATATTGGCTGTTGTCGCGTGCGTTATGGTGCTGTGGGCCATGGTGCAGTCCCGTCTCGCAAACAGACGCCCGACACAGACAGACGAGCCCGCCTACCTCATTCAGGGCCTGGATCCGGCATCAATCGGTGCGATTGTCCTGGGCGAGGAAGAAGAAACGGTGGCGCTCAGGCGCCAGGGCAACGGCTTCGTTGTCGAGACCAAGGATGGCTACCCCGCCAAGACAAGCGAAGTGAACAGTCTGATCTCCAAATGCCTGGAAATCAAGTTCACAGAGTTCATCACCGAAGATCCAAAGAACCATGAGGACCTCGAGGTAACCGAGGACAAGGCGCGCACGGTAGTGAAGTTTTTCAAGACGGCCGACCCGAATTCAGCAGTACTGGCCGGCGTGGTCGTGGGCAAAACCGAAGAGCTTGGTCAGGGCACGTATGTGAGGCAGCTCTCGAGTGACAGTACCGTCAGCAACAGGGTCCTGTCGGCTCCGGATGTTCCCTGGATTTCAACCGGGGTCATGAGCTATATCGAGCAGGAACTCATATCAGCAGAGACCGACGAGATCGAATCAGTAACTGTTGTCTCACCCGATGGGCAGTACACGTTGAAGAAAGAAGCAGACGGCGACGATCCAGTTCTTATCGACATGCCGACAGACAAGAAACTCAAGACCAGTGACGCCCGGAGCGTACTTACGGCCTTGACAAGTCTGAGGTTTGACGATGTCAAAAAGAGACCGGCAGACATGACTTTTGACAGACAGTATGTCTGCAGACTTAAAGATTCGACCGAGTACACGCTGGGGATAGCCAAGCAGAAGGAAGAGGACGAAGAGGGCGAAAAGACATATATTGCCTGCGATGCGAATTTCACCGATACTACTCCGGTTACAAAGGGCTCAGACGTCGAATCCGAAGAGGAGCTCAAGGCCAAGGAAGCCAAGCTGCTTGCCCGGGATGAAGCTAACTCCTTCACGGCCAAACATAAGGCATGGGTATATGAGATCCCAAGCTACAAGGCCAACAACCTGACTAAAGAACTCGCGGACCTGCTCGAAGACGCCGAACCTGAGCCAGAAAGTGACGCTGTCGATCCCAACGCCGTCGTGCCTGATCTTATTAATGCGCCGTTGAGCATCGATCCTAACGCCGTGGCTCCCGATAGTGCGCCGTCTAGCGTCGATCCTAACGCAGCCGAGACCGAATAAGGGGAAGGCCGAGGGGAGCTTCTGTTCGGCTCCAGACCATCAAGTTCACCACTGCCATTTGCCCGATCGAGTGAAATCGCCGGCACAGGCCATTGTTTCTGCGTAGCTAGCTCATCGCTCGAGAACCAACCGCTATGCCGGTAACTGCAGTTTTGGCAGCTTGATAAATTGAGAATACAGGGGCCAGAATTAGGAAGAAGGCCTCGCTGGCCGTCCCCCATGATCGTTCTTTTGGCCTGTTTCATTTCAAGAAATCAGAAATAACTGCCAACGAAGTTGGCCCCAAATCCCTTCTGTGTTCTGAATTCTAAATTCTACATTCTGCTGGACTTTGCAGAAGTCCAGCTGGTAACATATATCTTCGGCACGGACAAGACCTGCGATCCAGTTCCACGACCAGGCATTTCGTCTGTGATCCGGGAACCGAGAAGATGGTTTACAGGCCGATGGCAAGAGCCTCGCGCCTGCAAGAGAAAGGAAGGGCCTGTCATGAACACTCTCTGCCACACGCAAAGTCGTCTTATTCTCAGTCTCATGTTGCTTGCTGCTGTATTTGTACCATCAGTCTGCTCACTTTCAGTCGCAGCGAGCGGAGGCCCGAAATTCATTACTCATCGTATCGGCAAGTTCCGAAGCGAGGCCTGTGGCGTCGGGGATTTCAACAATGACGGCAAGCTCGATATCGTTGCAAGCCCCTATTGGTATGAAGCCCCCGACTGGAAGCCGCACCAGTTCGGATCCCTTGAGGGCAAAGTCGATGAAAAGGGCCAAACCCATGCCGTCGATGAAAAGGGAATAGGCTATTGGGACGATTTTATGAATCTGCCGCTGGACGTTGACGGCGACGGCTTTCTTGATGTGGTAACGTGCTCATGGTTCAGCAGGCAGATCGACTGGTACCGCAACACCGGCCCGAAGGGCCGGCAATGGCCCCTCATCGTCGGTGAGAAGAACGGCAACTACGAGTGCGGCGACCTCTGGGACATCGATGGTGACGGCAAGAAACTCGAGATACTGGCCCACACCAAGGATACCAAGTGGTACGAAGCCGGGATCAGAGCCGACGGCAAGCGGGGATTGATCAGGCACGACGTATCGAAGAATGAGAGGCTCTTCGGCGGAGGCGTCGGCGACGTAAACGGTGACGGCCGTCCCGACATCCTCAGGCCGGACGCGTGGTACGAAGGGCCCGCCGATCCGCGAAACGGCTCGTGGAAAGAACATCCATTGGCAGTAGGAAGCCTTGCCGAGGGCAAGGCCGAGCATACGCCTCAGATATGGGTCTATGATGTTGACGCCGACGGTCTCAATGACATCGTGACCAGCTCGGCA
The DNA here is from genome assembly GCA_001303465.1 of Phycisphaerae bacterium SG8_4. Classification (GTDB taxonomy): domain Bacteria; phylum Planctomycetota; class Phycisphaerae; order Sedimentisphaerales; family Anaerobacaceae; genus SG8-4. The sequence goes on along the minus strand of LJTR01000040.1, from coordinate 8,315 downwards.
CACGCACACGGAATCTTCTGGTATGAGCAAAGCCGCGATGGCGAACAGATATCATGGAAACAACACGTGATCGACAAGTCCTGGTCCCAGGTTCACAGCATAACGCTCGCCGACATGGACAACGACGGCGATCTTGACCTCTTTACGGGAAAACGATTCTTCGCCCACAACGGCAACGATCCGGACGCGCATGCTCCTCTCGGAATTTACTGCTATGAACTCAGACGCGGCGCCTCAGTCGGCTGGAAGAAGCATGTCATCAGCCTCGGAGAGCATATCAGCCCGAGCCTGAGCATCCCCGTGGTGGATCTCGACGGAGACGGAGACCTCGACATCGTTGTCACAGGCAAATGGGGCGGCCCGGTCTATCTCGAAAATACTGCCAAATCGAACTGACGGCAAAGAAGACAGGATAAAGGCAATCTTCACAAAGGCGATGCCTCCCTCGCCGACTCTATCGCCGCAGCTTTTCCTTTGACTTGTCGCGGCCATACGGTATAATTACTGTTGTCTTTTATCAACTCACTTGAAGGAAAGGTGGAATTTGACTATGCGCAAGCTGCGAGGATTTACGTTGATCGAACTGCTGGTGGTTATTGCCATCATTGCGCTTCTGCTGGCTATACTTATGCCCGCACTTCAGAGGGTCAAGAAGCAGGCCCAGGGTGTCGTGTGCCAGAGCAATCTCAAACAGATTGGAGCGGCGTCATTCATGTATGCCGGTGAGTACGACCAGTTTGTCCCTCGCGGGCGCGCGGGCGGCACGGGCAAGGCATGGTTCCAGCTCTTCATGCCCTTTCTGTCGCAAAAGCCGATCAACAACGATTACCGCTCGGTTGACATATATCGCTGCCCGAGCTATCCCGACAAGGAACAGACTGTGTGCTACGTAGTCAACGGCTGGAGGTTCAATAGTCCGACCGATATGACCGGCAGTGAGATCGTGGACCCTTCAAAGCTCAGCGAATGTGAGCAACCTGCGTTCACAATATTCCTCGCCGACAACGAGGACGGCCCCTGGCGGCACATTGTCACAAGCGCCGCCAGTGACGGTCACAATCGCTGCGATGTCTGGGCACCACAGCATCTTCCCAACCGTGATGAAACGGATGTAACCAGAGGCAGGCGGGTCGCCCGGGCCCGGCACAGGAAGGGAGCCAACTGTCTTTTCCTCGACTGGCACGTTGAGTATGTAGCCACCGAGGACCACCATATCGATATGTGGAGATTCGATAAATAACGTGTTGACCGGTCAATCAGGTCGGTAAGGGTGGAAATCCTGGCGGAGATACTTGAAAAGGCTCTTCAGTTCGTATAGTATTCCCGATTGTAGATTCCTGTTTTTGCGCAGGTATGTAGCTTTGCAATAACAGTCTATCATCTTGCTCACGGGAATTTGCTACCCTGAAGGGTATAATAATTACGAACTGGACGATCGAGTGCAGAATCGAACAGATTTCGCGCGGCGCGCCGCCGACGGAACGGCACATTTCTGAACTCTGACCTTGTTCCGGTGGTGGCAGCCAGACTTCTTCTTGTGAGGCACTATTGAGGTGGACACTATGAAAGAGCACGATTCAAGAAGACAATTCCTGCAAAAGGCAGCGTTTGGAGCCGCTTCGGCCGCAATGGGGATGTCTCTGCAGGAGGCGGCAAGTGCGGCAGCACGACGTCCTTCCGAGAAGCCCAACGTTGTCTTTATCTTCGCTGATCAGTGGCGGGTCCAGTCGACCGGCTATATGGGCAACCCGGATGTCAAAACGCCAAACCTAGATGGACTGGCAGGCCAGAGCATAAACTTCACAAACGCCGTCTCGGGCTGTCCGGTGTGCAGCCCCTATCGAGCCAGCCTTCTGACCGGACAATACTGGCTCACCCACGGCATCTTCTACAACGACAAGCCTCTGGACCCCGATGCAGCAACAATCGCCAAAGTCTACGCCGAGGCCGGTTACAAGACCGGTTATATCGGCAAGTGGCACGTCGACGGCCACGGCAGAACATCGTTTATCCCCAGAGAAAGAAGGCAAGGGTTCGAATTCTGGAAGGTCCTCGAGTGCACACATAACTACAACAAGTCACTCTACTACGGCGAGACCGACGTCAAGAAATACTGGGACGGCTACGATGCCATATCACAGACTCGCGAAGCTCAGAGATACATCCGAGAGCACGCGAACAAATCCCCCTTCGTTCTCTTCATGTCGTGGGGGCCCCCGCACGCTCCTTATCAGACGGCGCCCGAGAAGTATCGCAAGATGTTTCCCGACCCGGAAGGAATTGTCCTGCCTGCCAATGTTCCGAATTCACTGAGGAAAAAGGCACAACAGGAACTGGCCGGCTACTACGCCCATATAGCCGCTCTGGACGATTGCATTGCGGACGTTGCCGGGACACTAAGGGAATCCGGCATCGAGGACAACACGATCCTGGTCTTTACCTCCGACCACGGTGACATGCTGTATTCTCACAATATGACCAAGAAACAAAAGCCCTGGGAAGAATCGATTCGGGTCCCGTTCCTTATCCGCTATCCCGCAGCGCACGGCTCGGCGGGCCGCGAGATTGACATGCCGATCAATACGCCGGATATAATGCCAACATTGCTGGGCCTAAGCCGAATAGACATCCCGGAGTCGGTCGAAGGCAGAGATTTTTCGGCTGTCATCAGGGGCTCGCAATCGCCGGACAACGACGCGGCTTTGATTTCGTGTCCCGTGCCATTCCACCAATGGAGTTATGGCAGAGGCGGACGCGAGTACCGCGGCGTCCGAACGCGACGCTACACGTACACGCGCGATCTTAACGGTCCATGGCTGCTCTACGACAACAAGATGGACCCGCACCAACTGAGAAACCTGTGCAACAATCCGGAATACGCACAAGTTCAACAAGGGCTGGAGAAGATGCTGGCGCAAAAGCTCAAAGAAACAAACGATAAGTTTCTGCCCGGTCCGGAATACATGGCCATGTGGAATTACACTTGGGACGGAAGTGATGGCCGCAAGTGAGCCTCCGGGAAGAAGATGAAAGGAATTACCGCCATGAGAACACACAGAAGTGTCGCTTTCGCCCTCTTGTTGGTTGCCATCTTTGCAGCATCCAGCAAGTCGTTTGCTGACGGCCCCGTACGGGTCACAACCGAGGCAAACGTTGTCTCAATTCACGAAGGCTCGTCGCCGCTGCTCCGTTACGCATATCGTAGCGTGCCCTACAAACCCTGCGTGCAGCAGTTATTCACACCCGGCGGCGTCAATGTTTTGCGCGATTCGCCCGCCGACCATAAGCATCATCACGCCCTGATGTATGCCGTCAGTGTCGACGGCCTGAATTTCTGGGAAGAGCAGAAACAACCCGGACGCCAGATGCACAAGGTTTTCAGCGACGTGACCGTCAGCACGCAAAACGACGTACCACACGGGGGCTTTACCGAACAGCTCGACTGGGTCAATCCTGAAACAGACGAGCTGCTGCTCAACGAATCGCGTACGATCGCAGTGTACGGGCAGGACGACTCGGGAGCCACGCTCTTGAGCTGGCAATCCAGCTTCACGGTCCCGGGCAAGAAAGAGTCGGCAACTCTTTCCGGCTCGCATTACTTCGGTCTCGGTATGCGTTTTGTCGAAACTATGGATGCCGGCCCCCAGATCCGCAATTCGAGCGGCCGGCCCGGCGAAATCGTGCGCGGCAGCGAGCGACTCGTCCGGGCAAGATGGTGTGCACTAGCAGCCAACGCTGACGGCAAACCTGTCACTGTCGCCATGTTCTGTCATCCGGACAATCTGCGTCATCCGACGCACTGGTTTACTATGACCGCACCCTTCGCATATCTCTCAGCCACTATGAATCTTCACAGAGAGCCCCTGAAGATAACATCGGACGAACCGCTGAGATTGCGATATGCCGTAGCTCTCTGGGACGGCTCAGTCGAGGATAGCCAGATCGATCGGCTTTATCGCCGGTGGGTCGAGGACAAACCCTTGACGGTAGTAAATTCCCGCGAGCAAAACCATAGCATGTTATACCCTTCAGGGTAGTAAATTCTCGCGAGCAAAGCCATAACCTGTTATTGTGAGGCGACCTGCCCGCGCAAAAACAGAGATTCTAAATCGGGAACACTATGTTGTAAAGCCGCTTACCCACGCAAGAACGGGAGTTTTCAATCGGGAGCACTGTAACTGAAATTCCATTCAAATTGAATCGAGGAGAAAGCTATGCCTGACAAGAAACAATCGCCGGACAAATCCGGTCAAGCACTGACACGCCGGCAGTTTATTCACGGCGCGAGCGCCGCGGCAGTAACAATAGCCAGTGTATCCACAGGTAGAGTCCGCGGTGCCAACGAGCGTCTCGGCGTGGGCTTCATAGGCTGTGGCGGTCGGTCCGATGCTCATTTCAAGACCGTGCATTATCTCAAGACCAGTGGCGCAAACGTGGACATCGTCGCAGCATGCGACACTTACAGACCGCGGTTGCAGGAGAAGGTTGAAGGCTACAAGGCCAAAGCGTACGCCGATCATCGCGAACTGCTGGACGATCCGAATGTCGACGTCGTCTGCATCGCAACTCCCGACCATCATCACGGCTATCATGCCATCGACGCGGTCCGCGCGGGCAAGGACGTTTACTGTGAAAAGCCCGTGACACACTGGCGTCAGTTCGAGCTGACCAAACGCCTGGCCGCCGAAGTAAAAAGAAGCGGCCGGGTCTTCCAGCTCGGCACACAAGGAATGCAGGACTCGGCGTGGTGGCAGATGAGAAAGCTGATCCAGGACGGCCTGATCGGCCAACCGGTCCACGCCGAGTGCGGGTACTTCCGGGTCGGTGACTGGGGTGAGCGAGGGATGCGGATCGATGACCCGAACGCCAAACCGGGCTCCGAACTCAACTGGGAGGGCTTTTTGGGTGATGCACCGAAGCGCCCCTATAACGTCAGCCGGTACTTTCGTTGGCGGATGTATGAGGACTACGCAGGCGGGCCTTCCACCGACTTGTTTCCGCATAGCCTGACTCCGGTGCTCTTTATGCTCGGTGTCAAGATGCCGAGCACAGCAGTCGCAACGGGAGGTAAACTGCGCTACCAGGAGCGTGAGATACCCGATACGTACAATATGCTCATCGACTATCCCGAGAACATCACTGTCGCAGTGCTCGGAACACAGGCGAACGACTATCCGGGCACGGGCGCCCGCGGTTCGGGACAGCGAATACCTGTTATCCGCGGATGGGAAGGGACGCTGACTGTTGAAAAGAACGAGATCGTCTTTGTTCCCGCGCAGGGCTCGCAGAAGAAGCCGCAGCGCTTTGCAATCGAGCACGGCGAGGACTTTGTCGAGTACTGGCGGACGTTTCTCAACTGTTGCCGGATGCGAAAGAGAGAGACCCTGAGCACTATGGACCTGGCGTACAGGGTGCAGACCCCGCTGCAGATGGGCATGCTCGGTCTTCAGGAGGGAAAGGTCGCCCGCTTCGATCCGATCAAAGAAGAGATCCTTCTATAACCGGAGCGGTGGGCCAAACGCGAACTATTGATTTAATTCTGTGTGAAGGAGTAAATGATGAAGACAAAACCAGCGAAGATGTTTGTTTGCCTGCTTTTTGCGGCCATACTCTGCAATGCAGGCAGCCACGCCACAGAAGGCGTCATGAAATACGCCGTGCACGACAAGTCGCGAGAGAATCCACCGGTAATGACACCTCCCGAACGATTCGGCCAGCCGCCGGCCGACGCGATTGTCCTTTTCGACGGTACGGATGAGTCCATCTCTCAATGGGAGAGAGACAGAAGAGCAGGCGGTAAGATCGCATGGAATGTTGCGAAAGGCGAGAACGGCTACATGGAAGTCGTAAATAAAGCGGGCGGAATTCGCACGAAGAAGCTGTTCGGTAACTGTCAGTTGCACATCGAATGGCGTACACCGGAAGGCATCGATCCCAAGATAACCGACCAGAAGCGCAGCAACAGCGGCGTCTTTTTCATGGACCGGTACGAGGTGCAGATACTCGACTCATTTACCAAGAACAACTACCAGGACAACAAGACTTACGCCGACGGCCAGGCGGCTGCGATTTATGGCCAGCACCCGCCTATGGTCAACGTCTGTCGCAAGCCCGGACAGTGGCAAACGTATGACATCAGCTTCCTTCGGCCCATAATAGACGAAGACGGCAAGGTGCTCCGCAAGGCACGAATCACCGTTATTCACAACGGCGTGGTGGTTCACAATAACCTTGAGATCGAAGGCACTACATCACATAAGATAAAGGCCAAGTACAGTCCGCACAATCCTCCTGACAAAGGACATATCCGCTTGCAGGACCACGGCAATCCAATCCGTTTCCGCAACATCTGGATACGCGAACTGCCGGAAGAACCTTACCTGATAGAGTAGGCTGTACCGGGCAGAGAACAGATTGTTTAGAAGGAGCGTTTGACAATGGTGGAAATAAGAAGCATATTGGCCACGGCGGTCATGGCCGAAGCAAGTGATATTCACATCAATGTTGGAATGCAACCCGTGATCCGGGTGAACACCCAACTAATGGCGATGGATTTTCCGATCGTCAGCAATGATGACGCAGCAGATATACTCATATCGCTCGTGGGCCTGGAGAAGTTCGACAAGTTCGAACAGACCAGAGATCTTGATTTCTCCACGAGCATCACCGACCCGGACCAGCGGTTCCGCGTCAACGCTCATTATCAGCGCGATACGATCGCAATTGCCTTTAGACTGATTTCCGACCGCGTCCCGTCACTTTATGAGCTGCATCTTCCCGAGAAGATCAAGGATTTCGCCGATTTGACGAGTGGATTGGTCCTGGTGACCGGGCACACCGGTGCCGGCAAGAGCACGACGCTCGCTTCGATTATAGGGCTGATAAATGCGAAGTACAGAAAACGCATAATAACGATAGAAGATCCCATCGAGTATTGGCTGCTCAATGACAATTGCATGATCGAACAGCGTGAGGTCGGTTCGGACTGTCCTGATTTCGCGACGGGGCTCAGACATATTCTTCGTCAGGACCCGGATGTCGTCATGGTCGGTGAGATGCGAGACCTGGAAACGACAAGTTTCGCACTCACCGCCGCCGAGACAGGGCACCTCGTCTTTAGCACTCTGCACACGACAAATACATCACAGTCTATTGAGCGTATCATAGACATCTATCCGGCCAGCCAGCAGACTCAGGCCCGAACAATGCTCGCCAATGCTCTGCAGGCTGTCGTCTCACAGACTTTGTTCAGACGTGTTGATGAGCCGGGCATGGTTCCGGCGACCGAGATAATGCTTTGTACCTCAGCGGTAAGAAACTGCATCCGCGAGAACAGAATCTACGAGATACCCAACATTATCGAGACATCTCGACGCTACGGAATGCACACGATGGACAACAGCATCGCCCAGTTGTGCCTCGTCGGCTATATCGACAAGGAAGAGGCGATTCTACGCTCGAGTAATCGCTCGAAGATGGAGAAGGCGCTGGAGTTTGCGCAAAGAGTCACTTGATGCTCTCGAAAAACGCGACCGGCTCTTTCTTGAGATGCTGCTGTTGCTCTGTTATCCGCTGTGTACCACCTTGCAGCCAGCCACACCGTCATCTCAGCCGCTATCTGTCTCCGATGTGCAATTCTCTCTTCATTCTCGCGGTCAGTTTGCGGATCAGCGGTGCGTTGACGGGATTGTGGGCGACGTTATTGTTCTCATCGGGATCCTCGCGGTGATCGTAGAGTTCGGTTGCAATCGGATCGGCATCCGGATTGCGAACGTCTAGCCAGATCGTGAAACGATATCTGTCCGTCCGCATCGAATAACCCATAAGATGGTTGTTGTACAAATCCTCGCTGTATCGATCCGGCGCCTCGGCTTGGAGTTTCTGCTCGAGACTACGGACCAGCCGGCCAAAGAACGTGCCTCGCATTGCAGGTGAAAGCGGCATCGCGGCCCACTCTCGAAGTGCCGGGCATGGAAACTGACTGAAAGCCGCCGATTTGCCTCGACGGGCGTTATTGCGCAGTATGGGCACAAAACTCTCTCCCTCGACATGCTCGGGCACAGGCAGACCGGCAAGCTCACAAAGCGAAGGGTACATATCCAGAAGCTCGACAAGAGTATCGCTGCTGCGGCTGTCTCTCTTTGCGTGCGGCGAGCTGACAATCAGAGGGCAACGCGTGGCGATTTCGAAATTCGTGGCCTTGCCCCAAAGCGTGTGCTCGCCCAGATGCCAGCCGTGATCGCCCCAGAGCATGATGGCCGTGTTATCCCGCAGCCCCAGCCGCTGCAGTTCCGAGATTATCCGACCGATTTGGG
>LJTR01000443.1 GCA_001303465.1 Phycisphaerae bacterium SG8_4 | reverse complement strand
ATGAAACGCGATACGGTTTTTCGGATCTATTCCATGAGCAAACCAATAACAACTGTCGCGGCGATGATGCTCTGCGAAGAGGGCAAGATCGGGCTGGATGATCCCGTCTCGAAATACATCCCTGATTTCAAAGGGCTCAAAGTCGTCACCGACCCGCGCGATGAGCAGCTTGCCACAGTGCCGGCGGAGCGTCAGATGACCGTTCGGGACTTGATGCGGCATACATCCGGCTTGACCTATGGGATCTTCGGCAACACGAACGTAGATAAGCTCTATCGCAAGAGCATACAGTTGGGGGGCGGTAGGACAACTCTAAAAGAAATGACCGCAAAACTGGGCAAGATCCCACTGCTCTATCAGCCCGGCACCAAATGGCATTACAGCGTCTCAACCGACGTGCTCGGGCGCATTGTGGAGGTAGCTTCGGGCCAGAGTCTGGATACGTTTTTCACCACACGGATCTTCGAGCCTCTGGGCATGGAAGATACGGCTTTTTACGTGCCGGCTGAAAAGATGCATCGCTTCGCAACAAACTACGGCCCGAACCCACAGGGCGGCCTGCAACCGATCGACGAGCCTGAGACGACGCGATATGCGAAAATGCCGACGTTCCTCTCAGGAGGAGGCGGGCTGGTCTCGACGGCGAGTGACTACATGCGTTTCTGCCTGATGCTCTTGAACAACGGCAAGCTCGGTCAGACGCGCCTGCTCAAGGGCAGGACGGTCAGGATGATGACCCGCAACCAGCTTGGCAAACAGGCCTACCCGATCGGCTCGGGGCGCCGCTCTGGTGTGGGTTTTGGCCTTGGGTTTTCCGTGCGAGTGGAGCACAGCGACGAGGATCCCGCTTCACGAGTGGGTGAATTCGGCTGGGGGGGCATGGCGAGCACGCATTTCTGGATATCGCCGCGTGACGAGATTGCAGTGGTCGTGTTGACGCAGCACATACCATATTCGAATCGCGCCGAAGACGCCGTCAAGCCAATCGTCTACGAGGCGATCCTCGATGGCAAATAAGTACCGCCGCCGCAGTACAACGTTTAGAACTTGTATTCGATCTGAGCGTATACCAAGCTCGGGTTGTCGCTGGCGCCTGTTGCGTCGATGAACTCGCCCGCCCACATGTACGAGTAACCCAAGAGTGCCGCGGTGTGGACATCCAGCACGACCTTTGCCGCCAGATCCAGTTCGTGGCCGATTGACTGCGAGCCGGTCCCAGCCAGTGACCTCCTCGTCGCCGCGCCCCCTGCCGAATACAGGGCGTCTTTGTCCTGGTCGGCGTAGAACATATGGAAGTCGGCCCATGCAGTGACATTCTTGCAGGGCTTGACCTTCACCTGGGCCTTGATTGCGTGAATGTTGCTGCGGCCCACGACGTCGAGATAGCCGAGCCAGGCGTGGCCCAACGGATAATGCTGATTGAACGTCTCGTGTGTGCCGTCCGCAGGATCGGCGTCGCCGCTCGCGTAATCATAGAGCAAGCCGAACCGGGGCTGCCACGCAGAGTCGTCGAATGTATATCCGCCTCCGGCGGTCCCCATCCACGCGCGAACGCGGTCGCCGGCAAAAGTTCCAAACTGTGCGGCAAGCTCTGTCTCGTAGTCCCAGTTGCCAGCGGTTCCCCACAGCCGCGTTCCCGGCGTATAGAGCGTTCGTCTGCCCATAATACCGTTCGAGTTCGCGAGGATGTTGTTGTTCTTTAGTAACAGACAATAGAAGTCTGCGGCCAGCGATTTCGATCCTTTGTAAGTACTGTAGAATCCGTAGAAATCGACGTTCTCATCCTCGTCGTCGAGATTCAGCCTGTCGCCCAGCACGGGGCGTACCGCAAATGCATCCAGGCGCCATTTTCCGAACTCGGCAAAGACTTTCGCCCCGTCAAACGTCCGCCGGGTGTTGCCCCAGTCCAGAGGGGATATCAGCCTCTGAACACCGTACTGCAATTCCTGGCGACCGAGGCGGAACGTCACTTGGTTCTCCACGATCAGCGTGGTGAAATCGATAAACCCCTGGTGAATATCGGCGTGGTCCTCCATCCCTGCCAGCCCGGCGGCTCTGTCCCGGTCGTCCACGTGTGCGAATTTGCCCTGCAGGAAGAAACGCAGCCAGTCCTCGTGTTTCAAATCCCCGTGTATGAGCGACCGGTGCAGCAGGAATGCATCCTGCGTAGGCTCGACACTGCCAAACGCCTTGTTCTGCTCCGACTCGAACCGCAGTCTTGCCTGGCCCCCTAACGTCAAGTACCAGTCGTCCCCGAGGTCCATCCATTTGAGAGGATCCCACATATCAGTCTCGTATGTTCCCGGCTCACCGGCCAGATAACTGAAGTCCTCGTCGTACCTGAGATTCTGATACTCGGGCCCCGCAAGCGTACGGGCTTGTCCGCGCACGGGCCCCGCGAGCGCGGTGGCCATCAAGAACAACACTACTACGACCAGACAATTTCGTACCTTCATAACTCTATCCTTCCCGGCAGCATATTTTCAATTTGGACTATCTTGGTGCCCCAAAGCAGACACCGCTTACCTGCCGATATCGAATTAAAGCCGCCGATCCCAATTATGGGGCGATAGAGAGGAAAGTCTTCGTCGCCGAGGTCGAGCCCGAACTGGACCCGGGTATACGCGAAGAACAGGATGAAGAAACCGCACAGGTCACAGACCCCGCTGAAACCGATGATCCGGGTGATGGGGTGACGGAGAAGGAGGCTGACGTCACCGAGGTGAGATCAGAGCCGCAGCAGCGAGAGGAACGCAAAGAGGAAATTGCACAACTTAAACCTACGCTTAAAACCGTTAATTTTAACAATGGTATGACAATGGACTTTGCCCTAATTCCTGCCGGCGAATTCACGATGAATTGCCCTTCAGATCAAAGAGATCCCAATACAGCTTCGGCACACATGGTTCGGATAAGTAAGTCTTTCTATATGAGCGTGTATGAAGTGACTCAGCAGCAGTATGAAAAAGTACTGAACACGAATCCTTCGAGATCCATAGACCCGAACCGCCCGGTTGAGACAGTGTCATGGAGAGATGCACAGAGATTCTGCCAAAAGCTTTCAAGCACCGACGGTGGACAATGCCGCCTTCCGACCGAGGCCGAATGGGAGTATGCATACAACGACTGCGGCATTCGCATTGTCCTCGAGTTGCAATAGCTGCGCGGGCCAATGCAAGTGGGGCCATGCTAGTTTCCAATAGTACTGCGTCAGCAGGTCCAGCGACGAGTTCACAGATCAGAGGCGACGTAAATGCTCGGGCCTGATGTCTCGTGAGTCGGGTTCATCGAGCAGCTCGTCAATCGTTTCGAGCGGGTGTGGTTTGTCCTTCAGCAGATCGCCTGCGAGAGACAGGCTGCCCTACCACGCAGTTGAAAGATTCCTGGCGGCTGAAGATAGACGGATGCTTACGGCTCCGCTGCCTTGTCCTGCTTGCCGATTACAATTCCCAGCCCTTTCGAGACGGTGGATTGATAAGTTCATTGGCCTCGCTGGAGTTGGTGAAGCGCATGTTCTCGCCGTCCCATTCGAGCTTCTCGCCCAGTCTCTGCATTGCGATGATTCCCAACCGCGCCAGCTCGGTCAGCGGGCCGCCGTAATCGAAGTTGGAACCCGCCTGGCCGCCTGTCTTGATCGAGTTGAGCCAATCCTGGTGATGGCCCCTGACGCGCGGAATCGTCTGGTCCGGTAGCTTGTATTGCCTCATCTTCGTCTCGGGAAAGATTCTTACGCCGCCGGCGCCATGTGAGCCGTGCATGATTTTGCCCTTGGTGCCGATGACAATCGCCCCGGTGCGTGGGACATCCCGCCCGGCCTCCAGCTCGGCCGGACGCGGAATTCTCCGTTCGCCGCTGTGCCATAATAGCTTGACGGGGCCGCGCCGGCCCTTTGCCGGGAACTGGAACGTGATTACCGAGCCGGACGGGAAGGTGTCGGCATGCTTCTTGGGATCATAATCATCAGCCTCGGCCTGTATGGTCGTCGGGGCGCCCAGATCCAGCGCCCAGAAGGCGGGGTCAACCACGTGACATACCCAATCGCCAATGGTGCCCGAGCCGAACGGCATCCAGCCACGCCAGCTACCGGGGTGATACATCGGATTGTATCGCCTGTACTTGGCCGGTCCGAGCCAGAGGTCCCAGTCCAGCTCGCGGGGAATCTCGTGAATTTCATCGCGCCTGGAAAACTGGCTGATCTTGCAGTGGTTTGCACCACATGCGGCATGAACCTCTGTGACGTCTCCGATCGCCCCATCCCATATCCACTCGCAGAACCTGCGGATTGTATCGGATGAGTGCCCCTGGTTGCCTAACTGAGTCACCACCTTGTGCTTGCGGGCGGCTTTCATGAGTTCGCGAATCTCGTAGATCGAATGGGCAAGCGGCTTCTCGCAGAAGACGTGCTTACCTCTTCTGATCGCGTCCATAGATGCAACGGCGTGCGTATGGTCAGGTGTGCAGACCGCCACGGCATCGAGTTGCTTATCCATCTCGTCCAGCATTTTGCGAAAGTTCTGGTACCTCTTGGCACCGGGGTGTTCCTTGGACGCTTCGTCCATGCGCCTGGTGTCCACGTCGCACAGCGCGACAATGTTCTCGCCGCCGCAGCCGCCGACACTTGCCCCGCCTCTACCGCCGACGCCGATGATCGCAATGTTCAGCTTGTCACTGGGAGCTGCTGCCGCCCTGCCTCCGAGCACGTGATTGGGAACTACCGTAAAGGCCGCTGCTGCACTTGCCGCACCATACAAAAACTCACGCCTTGAAGTCTTCTTACTACCCTTGCTCATTGTCAAACCTCCAAAAGACATTTCTGCGACAGGCTCGAGGCCCACCGCCTTATCAGAACGCCTCAGATCATCGAATCGACTCTTCGGGCAGTTCCATCTTAACTCCTTCGTCAAGCGGCATCTTGTCGACGCCGGCGCCGGTCTCCTTTAGCAGACGCGCCAGCTCGGCTTTCAACTGATTGACAACAGATATGTATTTCGGGTCCCTTATCAGATTGATCTCTTCGTTCGGGTCTTGCTGCAAATTGTAAAGCTCGGCCATGTGCCGATCGGGCTTGCCGTCGCCGTGCGGATAGTGAACATATTTCCAGGTATCGGTGCGCACCCCTCGGACGTTGGGAGTGTAGGGGAACTGCTTCTCATAGTTGTACTCATAGAGCCAAGATTTTCGCCAACCCCTGCTATTGCCATACAGCAGTTGCTTCCAGGACTTGCCGTGGATGTTCTCCAATGGCCTGGCCCTGCATATCTCCACGATCGAAGGGGCCAGGTCGATGTTCAGCACCTGTTCGGTGACAACCGTGCCCCTTTTGATCAACTTCGGATAGCGAACTATCAACGGGACACGAATGCTCTCTTCGTGCATGGTCCGCTTGTCGATCATGCCGTGCTCGCCGAGCAGGAAGGAATTATCGCTCGTGAAAACAAACAGCGTATTGTCGAGTTCTCCGATTTCCTCGAGAGTCCGGTATATCTCGCCGACACTATCGTCAACGGAGTTGATCGTTCCCGCATAGCTGCGGACGAATGTGCCGAATATGTCCACGCCTTCGGGACTGGCGTCCGGGAAGTTCTTGCGGAAGCCATAGAGCGGGCCATAAATGCCGTGCCACGTATCGAGCCGCTCGGTGACCCACCTGGGTTTGGTCTCGAGGTGAAAACCAGTCTCAGGATATGGAACCGGAACATCGTCATAGATGTGCTTGTACTTTTCTTCCGGGATGAACGGGCCGTGAGGGGCCTTGTGGCCCATGATAAGCATGAACGGCTTGTCGGTTTGGCGCTTTTCCTTCAACCAGTCCGCGGCCATCTTGGTGACACACACCGAATAGTAGCCCTTGACGAGCTGGCGATCCCCATTGATGTTGAAGGTTGTGTCGTAGTATTTGCCCTGGCCCTTATGGGTGATCCAGTAATCGAAGCCGGGGCGCTTCTCGTCGTCCTGCTCGCCCATGTGCCATTTGCCGATGTAGGCGGTGTTGTAACCTGCTTCCTGCAATCGCCGCGGATAGCTGGCCAGGCTGACTGGATAATCGGTGAAGTTGTTCATCACGCCGTGCGAATGGGCATATAACCCGGAAAGGAAGGATGCCCTGCTCGGCGAACAAAGCGAGGTCGTGACGAACATGTTCTCGAACAGCGCACCTTCATCTGCCAGACGATCCAAATAAGGAGTCTTCATGCCAAGCAGCGGTTTTGGCACGCGGCCCAGGCAGTCCCAGCGCTGGTCGTCCGTAAAGATCACAACGACGTTGGGACGATCCTCACTTGTGCCGGCAACCTCGGTCGTCCGGCAACCGCCCAACGCCATCCCGGCGGTCGTCAGGCCGGCCACCTTCAAGAAATCCCGCCTTCCAATTCTACATCTGTTCATAATGCCTCCCTGTTTCGGACCTCGTCAGGCCCTCCTTACAGAAACCTTGACTATTATTTCGCGACGCCCATGTGTAGGATGGGTCCGCCACGGGCGGATTGCCCATGCTGGCAATGTAACGTGGTCCGAACCGCATGGGCAGGAAACCTGCCCATCCTACAGACTTTTTGTCCGAGTAATTGAGACTAATAAACAGGATAGCACTCGGAATGTCAAGCACGACGACATAGGCCTGATGACATAGGTCTTAATGTTCGTCTCGAAGCGCTGCAGACGTTCGCTATAGTGAGAATCTAACGGCCGGGGGACGGTGCTGCCGCGATCCAGTCCTCCGGATCACTACCGTAGCCGGAGATGACGTTCCGTGTGAGCGATTTGCCGTGCCCATCTGCATCGGTGGGCCAGGGATCCTGGCCGAAAGGATGAGAGCCGTCACTGTACACCACCCAGTCTACTGACATATAGTAACGGATTGCCCCGACCTTCTCGCCCGGCTTCGAGAGCTGAACCACTTCACCTGCGTTGTCAAGCTTGCCCTGGCCCCATTCGAAAACCTGAACCGCCCCACCAACGTCAGGATAAAGGGTGTGGAACGCGCTTACATTCTTTACCAATAGCAGATATTCACCGGGGGCCATCGTCACTGCAAGCGGAAAATCGAAGCTGATACCTCCGCTGTCGGTAAGCCTCCAGTGGACATCGATCAGCTGCTCATCATCGTACTTTGCCAGCGTGACCGGCGAACTGCCGGCGT
>LJTR01000442.1 GCA_001303465.1 Phycisphaerae bacterium SG8_4 | reverse complement strand
CGATATTTTCCTTGAAACGCAGCAACGCCGCGCCGGAACCTATGATGATGCCGCAAATCAGAATCACCGTTGCCGCCACTATCTGCATGTAAATCTGCCGGCGGCTGCGTACGAGACGTGTTTTTGCTATCGCAGGAATCTGGGCCTCTTTATCGTCAGAATCCCTTCGACCATTCTCAGGGCTGACCTGCCCGGGATCCAGAGGAGTCCCGCCCTCAACACTCTCGTCTACCATATTCTTACCTCCTGCAAGGGAGTGAGGAATTGCATCAGAGGACTGGTAACAGACCTCAGGGCACCGATGGAGAAGTACCCCACTACCGAAGCGGCTACAGCCGATATGCTTGCAAACAATTCAAAGGCGACAATGCCGGCTGACTCGGCCTCTTCAAACCTGATTCGCTGCAGGACCTTTGCGGTAACGTCAAATGACGGCACCTTTTCCCCTTGCGCCTGCTTTGCCAGTTTCTCAAAAGCTCTTAGTGTATCCATCCCAGTTTCTCCCAAAGGTTTTCCCTTTCAGCGATTGTCTTCAGTTTTCTTCGCGCCCTGAAGGCACGCATCTTGACAACAGCCCGGCTCCACCCCATCTGCTCGGCAATCTGTTTCGTACTGCACTTCTCGAAGTACATGAGCATGAGAACCAGACGATCGGCTCTCGGCAGTTGGGCAAGCAGCGAGTGCAGAATCTCTGCCGCGACTGACGGATCCACCTTATCGACAGCTTCGGTCTCAATAGCGTCAAAGTCCGCCAGCGGAACTGTGGATTTGGCTTTGGCCTGCTGCTTCCAGAACCTGTAGCCGACCCGCGAGCCTATTCTTCGCATCCAATGAAGAAAAGGCGCTTCGCCACGGTAGCTGCTCAAACTCAGATAGGCCTCTACAAACACTTCCTGGACCAACTCCTCACACACACGGGGGTCTCTGCTGAAACGCCACATAAGTTTTGTAATCTGTTTTTCATAGCGTCGGACCAGATTCGCATAAGAATTCTTGTCGCCATTTAGGCAAGCCGCTATGTCTTTCCGATCGGCACTTTCCACTATGTACTCTACCGCCTTATTGTCTGCGCGTCAGATCATAGGCAGGCCAGTCCACAAAGGGCTCCGGCCCGTGGTCATCATTTGACC
The DNA here is from genome assembly GCA_001303465.1 of Phycisphaerae bacterium SG8_4. Lineage (GTDB taxonomy): Bacteria > Planctomycetota > Phycisphaerae > Sedimentisphaerales > Anaerobacaceae > SG8-4. The sequence continues at coordinate 7,177 of LJTR01000442.1, read as the reverse complement.
ATAATACCGCCCTCGGAAGTATAGCAGCAAAAGCAATAAGCTCAACCAGAACATGACTTAGAGGCTTCTATCTATACATTTTCACGTTTGAAATCCATTATAGCACATCTTCTCAACTTCTTAGTGGCCCAAAATGGGTACTGGTAACACAAAAAAAAGACCCTTTTTTGAAGCCCAAATGCCTGGCACTCTTCCGGCTCCCACAGACGGCTCCAAGGGGTAAGAAATGTCTGCAAGAAAGTGAAAAAAATGTTTCTTCACCTGTTACCGTTCCCAGAAACGAGCCACCATCCTGATAGATTGACCCGATGCGCAAATGAGCACTTGGAATTCTTATCAGGTTCACAAGATGAGATCGGCAAGGCGGCAACCAATAGAGTTTACAAGGGAGCGAAGAAATGGCAAAGCAAATACCATCCAACGTGGAGCAGGAGGATGCTATCGCAACGGGTAAACCTCCGATTGTGCAACGAGGGATTATCGACCGCACGAGAAATGTGATTTCGACGAACATCGGCCTCTATGAGATTCGCGTGAATCTCTTGCTTTGGGGGTTGTTTAGGACGGGGGGCAGAGAGAGAGCTAATCTCGGAAAGGAGAAGAAGATGTCAAGAAGAGTTCTCGTTGTCATCGTTGGGCTTGTCTTGCTGTCGGGTGCAGGTTTTGTCATGGCTCAAGGAGCAGCGCGGGGGCCTGGCGGCAGACGCGGCGTCCAAGGTGGCCGCCCGCAGTTCGGTCCAATGGGTGGGCCCATGGGTGAATGGTTTGACAACCTGACAAAGGCCTACGAGCAGAAGGATATGGACACGATAGGTCAGCTGATAGAGCAGATGAAGCAAGAACGCCAGAGCTTTGCGGGGCGCATGGGACGCGGAGGTCCGGGCGGACCGCCGCGCGGGTTCGGAGGTTTTGGGCCGGGTGGCCCTCAAGGTGGCTCACAATCGTTTCTCGACAGCACACCGATTGCCAAGACGGACGCGGAGAAAAAGATTCTGTCCGTTCTTGATGAAATGACAAGAGATCGCAGCCGAACCTTTGCCAACGTCTCACCGACTGATGGACGATTGCTGCGGCAACTGACCGAAGCCGTGGGGGCAAAGCGCGTTGTCGAGATTGGCACCTCCACCGGCTACTCGGGGCTCTGGTTCACCATGGCCCTGAGAACAACGGGAGGCAAACTCATTACACATGAGATCGATTCGACAAGGGCCGCTGAGGCTCGGGGCAATTTCAAGAAAGCCGATGTCGATGACCTGATAACGATTGTAGAGGGCAACGCCCACGAAACCGTGAAGCAGCAGAAGGATCCCATCGACATCCTGTTCCTCGATGCCGACAAGGAGGGATATGTTGATTACCTCGCTAAGCTGCTTCCATTGATCCGGCCGGGCGGGCTGATCATCGCTCATAACATGAATACAGGGCAGGCTGATCCCAGCTATGTGGAGGCCATTACAACGAACTCTGGGCTTGAGACGCTCCTGCTGCTCAGAGAGGGTACAGGTGTCAGCGTCACACTCAAGAAGCGATAACAGAGAAGAATCGTCCTTCTCATTGATAAGGTCTAATCTTAACGATTGAAAGGAGATCAGAAACATATGAAGACGGCAGAGTCATTGAGGTTTTTTGGAATCTTCGATTGCTGCAATAACTCTCTCGCTGAAATCGTCTCTAGAGCCAGATTGACAAGTAATTGGAAGAATCGTTCTTCTTAAGTGTTCTCAAACCATTTTATAGTGAAAGGGAATCAAGATGTTGAAGAGAAAGACTACTTTGAGTGCTCTCGCGGTGCTGGTCATTGTGGGGCTCTTGCTCGTGGGCCAGTCGCTGTCCCAACCCGGACAGAGAGGCGACGGCCAGCAGGGCCAGCGCGGGCAGAGGGGTGGCCCCGGCGGAGGACAGTTCGATCCTGCGCAGTTCCGCCAGAGGATGGAGGATCGCCTGCGTGAGCAGCTCGGCGCAACGGAACAGGAGTGGAAGGTCCTGGGACCTCGTGTCGTCAAGGTTCAGGAGCTGAGCCGGCAAGTCGGTGGAGGCGGGATGTTCGGACGAGGCGGATTCGGCGGACGTGGTGGTTTTGGCGGACGAGGCGGTGGCCCGGGAGGTCCCGGTGGCGGCAGAGCCGGCGCACCGGCCAGAGAACAGACAGCCGTCGAGAAGGCTCAGGAGCAACTGCGCACCGTACTCGACAACACTGCCTCTACGCCGGATCAAATCAAGACCTCGCTGACGGCTCTGCGCACCGCTAGAGAGAAAGCCAAACAGCAGCTCGCCGCCGCGCAAAAGGACCTGCGGGAGATCGTCACAATCCGCCAGGAAGCCGTATTGGTAATGATGGGAACTCTGGACTAAGACTGCGGCGGATAGCCATGAATGTACTCGTAGACAGAATGGTCCAGGAGGGATTGATCGACGAATCCACGGCCCGTGGACTGAGCGGGCTGCTCGCCTCTGGTGAGCCGCCCGCTCGGGCGTTCGCGGCCTGCCTGGACGCGCCAGTTCGGTTACCCTTATGTGGAACTCGAAAACAGGTCGTTCCCGAAGCAGTTCCTCGCCCAGTTTCCGGCCCGCGTTCTTCTGGACAGGCACGTGATTCCCGTCCAGGGAACAGACAGCGAGGTGTTGGTGGTTACGAGCAATCCATTCGACACATCGGCAATCGACCAATTACGCCTGGCCACGGGTCTCGATCTTCAGATGGGCCTGGCGCCGCGGACCGAAATCGATCGGTGCATCAAACGTTATCTTGGCGTCGGGGCCGATACGGTCCAGTCGATGATCTCAGAGGCCGGAGAGAACGGGCTGCAGGTAATCGATACGGATGCCGAAGAAGACATGGATCTGACCGACGCCGCAGAAGGTGCGTCGATCGTCCGCTTCGTCAACCAGATAATTACAGAAGCCATCGAACTGCGCGCAACAGACGTGCATATCGAGCCCTTCGAAGAGACTCTGCGGGTTCGATACCGCATCGACGGGGTGCTGCAGGAGGCATCGGTCGCGAGCGAGGTAAAGCATTTCCAGGCGGCGATAGTCTCGCGTCTGAAGATCCTGAGCAAGCTGGACATAGCCGAGAAGCGCGTCCCTCAGGACGGCCGCATCAAGATTCTGATAGCCGACCGTGAGATCGACGTTCGTGTCTCCATCATTCCGATGCTGTACGGCGAAGCCGTCGTCCTGCGATTGCTCGACCGCGCGTCGGTGTTGCTGGGCCTCGACAAGCTCGGCATGTCAAAGCACGACCTGAACACAACCAGGATGATTCTCGAAAGACCGCATGGAATCATCCTCGTGACCGGGCCTACCGGAAGCGGCAAGACAACCTCGCTGTACGCGTGCCTGGCGCGCATTAACGACATCCAGCGGAAGATCATCACAATCGAGGATCCTATCGAGTATCAGCTTCATGGCATCAATCAAATACAGGTCTCACGCAAGGCCGGACTGACATTTGCCAACGGCTTGAGATCGATCCTTCGGCACGACCCCGACGTAATTCTTGTCGGCGAGATTCGCGACGCCGAGACAGCTGAGATCGCCATTCAGGCGTCCCTGACCGGGCACCTCGTATTCTCGACGCTGCACACGAACGATGCTCCGACGGCACTGACGCGTCTTGTGGACATGGGCATCGAGCCTTATCTGGTCGCCTCATCGCTGGAGGCGGTAGTCGCCCAGCGCCTGGTCCGTGTCATCTGCACCGAGTGCAAAGAAGAACTCTCGGCAGGCGAGGCTGAGCCGCTAAGGCGTCGATACGGCGACAGGCTGCCGGAAAAGCTTTACAAAGGACGTGGCTGCCAACGCTGTCAGGGAAACGGCTACCGGGGTCGTATCGGCATATTCGAGATGATGGTCGTCACCGACGACGTCCGATCGCTCATAATTGCCAACGCCTCGCCGCGCGACCTTCGGGAAACATCCAGCAGGCAGGGTATGACAAGCCTTCGCGACGACGGATTCAGGCACCTGTCTGAGGGCATAACGACAGTCGAGGAAGTGTTCAGAGTCACTAAGGACGACACCTTCGCACAGATCGATTCAGGGGAGTCAACGCCCTGATCTCAGGAACTTGAGATGTCAACATTCGCATACAAAGCGATTGATTCAAAGGGCCAGGAAATAGCTGACAGGCTCGTGGCCGCCGACAGGAGCGCGGCGATCGAGCTGCTTTGCGGTAGAGACCTCAGCCCGATCTCCGTCGAGAGAGTCGAGGACACACGCCCGGAAGGGCTCCTGGCCCGGATAGGCGGCGTCTCGAAACGCGAGGTCGACGCATTCACCAGACAGTTGGCCAACCTGCTGGCCGCGGGCGTTCCCATAAGCCGGGCGCTTGGAATCCTCAACCGTGAGGCTTCGCGGGCCGCGTCGAAGAGGCTCTGGGCCACCATCCACGATCAGGTTGCCGGGGGAATGTCTCTGGCGGACGCTTTGAGTCTGCATCCGCAGGCCTTCTCTGGCGTCTATGTCGCAATGGTGCGAGCAGGCGAGACCGGCGGATTTCTCGAACTGGTGTTGGGCCAGATCGCGACGTTCCGGGCACGTGAGGACGAACTCAAGGGGCGAGTCAAGGCGGCCCTGATATACCCGATCATCCTGGCCGTGCTGGCGACTGGCATTCTTGTGTTCTTGCTTACTTACTTCATCCCGCGGTTTTCCGTAATGTTCGCCGAGTTCGGCGGATCATTGCCTACGCTGACGCGTTACATCGTCTCGGTCAGTCAGATGCTCTTGAAATACTGGCTCGTGCTCATCCTCGGAATTGTTCTGGCGGTTTTTGCCGTGCAGCGCACGTTGGCCGAAGAGGAAGGCCGGCGCGCCGCCGAAAGACTTATGCTTCGCACGCCTCTGTTCGGAACGGGGGTTGCGCGCTTCGCGCTGGTGCGATTCTGCCGCATGCTGGGAACGCTCGTTGGCGCTGGAGTGCCTTTGATCTCCGCATTGAAGGTGGCCAAGGAAGCTATAGGCAACCAGGTCCTTGCCGACACCGTCACCGACGCCATCGAGAGTGTTCAGAAAGGAAATCCGCTCGCTCGAAGCCTTGAGGGATGCCGCGTGCTGTTTCCGGCCGCCGTAATCGAGATGATCTCCGTTGCCGAAGAAAGCGGAGGACTGGATCAGGAGTTGACGCGTCTGGCCGGTGCCTACGAAATGGAACTCGATCGTCATTTGAAGATGATGGTTGCGCTGGCCGAGCCGTTGTTGTTGTTCGTCATGGCCGTTCTGGTCGGAACAGTGGTCATAGGAATGCTCCTGCCGATCTTCAATCTGCAGGAGTTGATCCGGTAGATTGTTCGAAAAAGTGTTAGTTGGGAATTCTCTTTTAGGATTTGACATGAAATCGTTAGCTCAAGACAAGAAGAAACACGCGTGTCGGCGCAACGCCGTCAAAACCTCTGGTTTTACACTGATCGAGTTGCTTCTGGTGCTCGTGATCCTTGCGACGCTTGCCGCTGTGGTGACGCCCAAGTTCACCAAGCGGTCTGAGCAGGCCCGCATTACGGCGGTCAAGACGCAGATTTCTCAGTTTGAGGTGGCTCTGGACACTTTTCAGATCGACGTAGGTCGCTTCCCAACGACGGCCGAGGGCCTGCGAGCATTGGTTGAAAAGCCAGCCAGTAATGCCGAAGGATGGCTCGAAGCCTATCTGAAGCGCGACATACCCAAGGATGCCTGGGGCAACGAGTACGTGTACAGGTATCCGGGCCAGTACAACCAGGACGGCTACGACCTATCTTCGCTCGGCCCGGATGGCAAGCAGGGTGGGGACGACGACATTACAAACTGGTCAGAAGAGCGACGGTAGGCAGCCGCCAGAGAAGGACATGGTTACGCACAAGACACATCACGGCAAAGACAAAGGCTTCACGCTCCTGGAGCTTATTATGGTGATGGTCATCCTGTCGACTGTTCTGGCGATGGCAGCACCGTCTTTAAGCGGCTTTTTCGGCTCGCGCCAGACGCATGATACTGCTGCACAGATTCTGGCGCTTACGCAACTGGCGCGCTCTCAGGCAATCAGCGAGGGAATCATCTACAGGCTTAACTTCGATACAAGAGAGCGCACCTATTGGTTGACGGCCCAGCAGGCGGGGACATTTGAGGAGCTTCAAACCGGACTCGGGCAGATCTTCACTCTGCCCAAGGACATGGTCATGGAGCTGGAGGATGTTGAAGAGGGAGATATGGAAACGTTCCTTCAGTTTACACCGCAGGGAACGGTGACGGCAGCTACGATCCGGCTGATAGACCGGCGCGGCCTGGCCCTGGAGGTGACGTGTCCGACTGTAACCGAATCATTCTCAATCGTAGAACTTTATTATGTCAACGGCGGATATGTGTCAAAACGGAATAGTTGAGCCGAGTCGGCGCTCGGGCGGTTTTACGTTCATCGAGCTGCTGGCCACGGTGGTGCTGATCGGTATCATTATGCCCGTAGCGATGCACAGTATCGCTCTGTGTGCCAGCCTGGGCGGTCAGGCCCGCAGGCAAATCGAAGCGGCATCGCTGGCCAGAACCAAGCTGACCGAATTGACCGCCTCTGACGACTGGAAGACCAGTCAGAAGGACGGCGATTTCGGTGACGACTGGCCGGGCTACCGCTGGACCGCAGAAGTGACGAGCTGGACGGACTCGACTATGAGCCAGCTTGACCTGACCGTATTTTGGCAGTCGCGGGGCCGCGAACGATCGGTCACGCTCAGCACTCTCGTGAACCCGGAGGAGATCTGAGATGGCTTGCCGCAGGGCAAAACAAGAAGCCTTTACGCTGCTCGAGCTGCTGGTGGCCATGACTCTCATGGTGGTGGCTGCCTCGTGCCTGTACTCGGCCCTTTACACCGGGTTCAAGGCCCGGCGCAGTGCTCTTTCAGCTGTGGAGCCAACTGCTCTGGCAATAAATGCTATCGAACTTCTCAAGCAGGACATCTACGGCGTGCTGCCGCCAACAGGAGTCCTGGCCGGTGCTTTCCTTGGAATCGATTCGATCGGCGCAAACGGCATGGATTCTGACAGTCTTGAGTTCTACACAACGCATATATACGCAGACGAGAACCATCCTACCGGAGGATTGGGCAAGATTGAACTGGCACTGGAAGAAGATACGGACGACGATCGTGAGAACTACCGTCTCGTGCGCAGGGTGACATCCAACCTGTTGCCTCCGAGGACGATAGAGGCG